>DPVV01000331.1:613-5716 GCA_003526525.1 Lachnoclostridium phytofermentans
TCGTTAATACCATCACCAACAAATGCTAGTTGGTCTTTCTCACCACGTTTTGCTAACATCTCTTCAAATTTTTCTACCTTATCTGCTGGTAGTAGCTCGGTATATGCATGGTCTAAGGAAAGCTCTTTTGCAATAGCCTCACCAACAACCTTAGCATCTCCTGTTAACATCACGAGAGAATGAACTCCACTGTTTCTTAAACCCTCAATTGCAGCCTTACTTGTTGGCTTAATTTCATCACGAATTTCAAGATATCCAGCATAATTGCCGTCAATAGCAATATGAATCGTTGTTCCAATTGGAATGTTTTCCGATAATAGCTTAACCTCGATATTCTGTTCTGCCATCATCTTCATATTTCCTGCATAAACCTGCTGACCATCTACGATAGCAGAAACTCCAAAACCGGCAATTTCTTGTACCTCACGAATGCGATCCATAGAGAGTTCTTTTCCAAATGCTTCTCGTATCGATGCTGCAATTGGATGGCTTGAATGACTTTCCGCAAGAGCAGCTACTTCTAATAATTCGTCCTTCGATAAGGAATCCGTTACAATATCATGGACAACAAAGTTACCCTTTGTTAAGGTGCCAGTTTTATCAAATGCAATTGCAGTAACTTTTGACAGTGACTCTAGGTAATTACTACCCTTTATTAAGATACCTTTCTTAGAAGCACCTCCAATACCACCGAAGAATCCAAGCGGAATGGAGATTACGAGTGCACATGGACAAGACACAACTAGGAAAATAAGAGCACGATATAACCAATCCGAAAATAGCGCACCTGGTACAAATATTGGCGGTATTACTGCTAATAACACTGCAAATATTACCACCGAAGGAGTGTAATACTTCGCAAATTTTGTAATAAATGCTTCGCTCTTGGCCTTACGGTCACTGGCACTCTCTACAAGCTCCAGAATTTTAGAAACCGTAGATTCTTCAAACTCTTTTGTTACTTCCACCTCAATCGTACCATTTAAATTGATACATCCACTAATCACTTCATCTCCCACCGAGGATTCTCTAGGAAGTGACTCACCAGTAAGGGCACTGGTATTAATTGAAGTCTGACCAACCAAAATTTTACCGTCTAGTGGAATCTTTTCACCAGGTTTAATTAAGATATGATCTCCTGGCATAATCTCTTCTGGATCTACTACCTGGATTTCACCATCTTTTATTAAATTCGCATAATCTGGTCGTATATCCATAAGTGCAGTAATGGATTTACGAGACTGAGCAACTGCATAGGACTGAAAGAGTTCTCCTACCTGATAAAATAGCATAACAAAAATACTCTCATCATATTTTGCAATTGCAAACGCACCTATGGTTGCGATTGACATAAGAAAGTTCTCATCCAGAACATGCCCCCTAATTACGTTTCGAAATGCATTCCATAAAACATCATAGCCAATGATTATATAAGCGGTAATATATAATAATAAGGTTACAATATTAGGTAATGGCAAGAGGATTGCCAATAAGAATATTGCAGTACTTACGATAATACGTATTAAATTTTTTCTATGCTTTTTCATTGATCTACCTCCTACTCTTTCTATGTTACTTCTATTTTAAAATTATGTTATTACGTTGTATTATTCTAAACTTAGATTCTTACTTCCCAATTACAATTTTAGTACAACATCTGGTTCAAGTTTATGAATTATTTTTTCTGCTTGATTTAAAATATCTTCCATCTGTTCCTCTGGTGCAACTATTGTCATCTTCTGCATAAGAAAGCTTACTGTTGCCTTTTCTACTCCTGCAATTTTAGATATTCCATCCTCCATCTTTGCTGCACAATTTGCACAATCTAAATTTTCTAGTTTGACTACTTTCTTCATACCGATTCTCCTCTTCATTAATTTTTTTATTCTAACCCTAGCGTTATTACGCTTTAAAGTTCAAAGAATGAAGCTCATTTACTGAAGATTCCTTATCCTTAGCATCATTCTTTTCTTCTCAACTATTCTAAATTATTGAAATTTCAATAAGCATTTAAATAGTTGAACAGTTGAACAATTAAACAATTATTTAATTGTTTTTATTATAACACATTATCTTATGCTGTCAATAAGAAAATGTGATTTTTTCGAAATGAACAAAGTGATTCCCCAAGTGCAATTTTAATTAAGTCAAAGCAGATATTCGCAATTCGCTTACGCTACTTGCTCTACCTCATTTCCACTACGTGGCATTTTACAACAGGTAAGTCCTTACCCCCAATTAAGGAAGCGAAGGACTTCCTTATGAAGTTAAAAAGACAATCTATAATTAGCTTATTCGCCAATTATAGATTGTCTTTTTTATATTATTCTGAAGGTATTAAATTTTGATTCTGTAAAAATTCCTTTGCTACAGCTTCAGGGCTTTTTTGTAGCTCATCCACCTGATAATTTAATTCAAGCATAGTATCATTTGTCAATATTTCTCCTAACTCTTCTAAGAGTGGTATAATCTCTGGATATTGTGCTAAGGTCTCCGAACGAACTATTGGCATAGCGTAATAAGGTGGGAAAAATCCTTTATCATCTTCTAATACAGTTAATCCGAATTTTTTTAATAGTCCGTCTGTAGTAAATGCATCTATTACATCCACATCTTTATTTACAAGTGCTGTATATCTTGGAGCACCATCTATTGCGAAGGTTTCTCCAATGGTAAATGCATATTCCTTTTGTAAACCAGGTAATCCATCTTCTCGGTTTAAGAATTCAAAAGTTGTACCTGCCTTCATCGTTTTGGCTATCTTCGCAAGATCACTAACTTTCTTTAGTTGATACTTAGATGCAGTCTCTTCTGTTACTGCTAATGCATAAGTGTTATTGAAGCTCATTTGTTTTAAAACATCAATGTCATACTTTGATTTGAATTCCTCTTTTACAATATCAAAGATCTGGTCTTTATCTTTCTTCTCCGTATGACCAAGTGTACTCAAATATGCTGTTCCACTATACTCTACATACATATCAATCTCACCTTTATTTAATGCTGAGAAACAAACTTGAGTTCCACCAAGGTCAAACCTTCTGTCCACTACAATATCTGTTTTACTTTCAATGAGATCTGCAACAAGGTTTCCAAGTATAGCCTGCTCTGTAAAGTCTTTGGAGCCTATCGTTATCACTCTTTGATTGTTTGCATTTGTCCTTGTTGTCAAAGCAAAAATGGCTATAATAGCAAGTACTGTTACTGTAAGAATCCCTTTTTGAATCCCTCGTTTTTTCTTTTTCTGACTATTTTCACCCTTTTGCAAGCTAATCGGCGTTACTAACTTCTCAACAAGTCCAATCAGGAAGTCAACAAATAATGCAAGTAAACATGCAGGGATTGCTCCAGCTAAAATCTGATTGTTATTTACTGTTCTAATTCCTGAAAAGACAAGATATCCTAGCCCCCCGGCACCTATAAAGGCAGCCATAGTCATTAAGCCAACTGCAGTTACAGAAGCAATTCTTACACCCGCCATAATAACCGGTAATGCAAGAGGTATTTGAACCTTGGTTAACACCTGAAATGGAGTTAATCCAATACCTTTTGCAGCTTCTAAAGTTTGTGGATTGATATTATCGATTCCAGTATATGTGTTTTTAATGATAGGTAGTAGAGAATACAGGATAACAGCTACTATTGCTGGAACCATACCAATTCCCAAGAATGGAATCATAAAGCCTAACAATGCCATACTAGGAATTGCTTGTATTATGTTTGCTACCATTAAAATTGGTTTACTCACCCTTTTTGCATAAGAGATTAAAATACCTAGCGGTACTCCTATTAATATGGCAAACCCAACTGAAATTGCGGTAAGTTTTATATGCTCCAATAGAAGTCTTATAATTTGTTCGTAATTATTTGCAATATAATCTATGAAACTCATACCCCCACCTCCTCATCACCGTTATAATACTGCTGACTTAGTGTGGTAACTAAATTACTACGGGTGACTAAACCTACCAAATATCCATCTTCTTTGGTAACCGGAATCGTTGAGATTTGTTGTTCTGTCACTAACTTTAATGCATCAACTATGGTATTATCGGGATGTAATGTTGGGAAGTCTGTAACCATGAAGTTTTCTGCAGGTTGTTTCCTATCTCCAACGTTCCTTATCTGGCTGGCTTTCAAAATACCTTGCAAATGATGATTATCAGGATTAATAATAAGAAGGCTATCAACTTTTTGTTGACGCATTTTATCAATACATTTTAAAATTGAGAGATCTTTTGTAGCTGTGATCGGTTTATTCATCATAAAGTCATGCACTTTGATAAATTCTGGGGAAGACCAAATTCGGTTTTTGCCAACGAAGTTCGATACATAATCATCAACCGGATTTTTTAAGATATTTTCTGGTGTATCATATTGAAGTACGTGCCCTTTCCTCATAATACATATCTTATCTGCTATCTTAATCGCTTCGTCCATATCGTGAGTAACAAAAACTATCGTTTTCTTTAGCTTAGATTGTAATTGTACTAATTCATCTTGTAGATCAGACCTCGTCATCGGATCAAGTGCAGAAAATGGCTCATCCATTAATATTATGTCAGGATCATTGGCAAATGCCCTCGCAACACCAACTCTTTGCTGCTGCCCTCCACTTAATTCAGTTGGATATCGGTTAATAAAATCCTCATAATCAAGTCCTACCATATTCATCAATTTCTTTGTATTTTCCGTAAGTTGTACAGAATCTACTTTAAGTATCTTAGGTATGATCTCTATATTTTCTTTAATTGTCATATGGGGAAACAATCCTGTTTGTTGGATTACATAGCCAATCTTCCTTCGTAACGAAACCTCATCTAAGGATAGAATATCTTCACCATCAATCGAAATAGTGCCACTCGATGGCTTAATGAGCCTATTTATCATTTTTAACAATGTTGTTTTTCCACAACCACTTTCACCAATGATTGCTACTAAGTTACCTGTATCAATGTTGAAAGTAACGTCTTTTAGTATTTTTTTAGACTTAAAACTTTTTGTAATGTTAGTAAATTGAATCAAATTGAGTCACCTCATTCCTACGCTATCTAATGCGTATCTTTTATTTGTGACCGCAGTACGGACACTAACTAGATAAAA
>DPVV01000331.1:5828-9621 GCA_003526525.1 Lachnoclostridium phytofermentans
AAAGAAAGAAACTCTCTAAAAGAAAGAAACTTTCTAAAGAAAGGAACTAAAAGAAAGATTATATTTCTTTCGCCTTAAAGTAACAACTTATATCCTAATATAAAGTTGTTACTTTGTCAAGAAAAATCCTTTCTTCCAATTCAAATTGTCAAACAATTTATACGTTTTTCCTTTGTAATATCGCATATAATTGGAAGATGTGGTCTACCATAAATAAAAAGTGAAAAACAAATGATTGCTTTAAAATATAGTATCTACGGAGAACAATATAACAATACCTAAGATTATAAACTGTATTTATGTACAATAGACTTGCTTTGTATTTTGAGCCACTTTCTAAAGCGATACATACTGTTAAATTGCTGCTCAATTTCCTCGTAAATTAAAAAAGCACCCAATGAATGAGTGCTTAATCTTTCCTATTCTGTTGTAGTTGGATATAAAAAAATTTTAACCCGATCGGGAGCATCATCCTGTGTAATAAAATATAGGATATCATGCTCCTTAATATGTGTATAGGGACCAGGCGAAATCATGGTCTCATCTCCTCGTCGAATGGCTATCACAGTAGCTCCAGTATGTTGCCAAAATTGTAATTCTGCTACCGTTTTACCAAGATAGACACAATCTTTTGTAATTAGTATTTCAAATGGCATAAATGGATTTAACGACCGAAAATGCTCAGAAGCAGAAATAAGTTCCGTCAAATGTTGATTCATAATTTCCATTTCCGTTCTTTGCCTTATAATACTTTGTTGGATATTATCTTTGATTGTATCAATCGTTTGGCGTTTGCTGTATTGTTTAATAAACTTTATCGCATTTTCTGTTGACTTGATCGTAACACCACTACCTTTTTCGGATGTTACAATCTCTAAATCGCACAAAACACAAATAGCTCTTCTGGCAGTTTCTGGGGATACTCCATACTGCCCTGCAATAGAAGAACGAGCATATATCTTATCTCCAACCTTATATTCTTCGCTTGCAATCCTTGATGCTATCTCCACTGCAATCTGTTGATACCTAGGAATTGCAGTCTTATTCTTCCTCTGTTCCTCCATCTTGGATTCCTCTTTCTATCTTTCACAATCAAAATTAAAAGCCTATACCTACCTTGATGCACCGCAATTAATCTCAAAGATGCTATCCACCATCTTGTGAATTAAGGTTGCCTTCGGTGTATCTTCTAAAGTATATAAGACCTCTTTTCCTAGTCTTCTGCTTTTAATAATCCCAGTCTGTCTTAATGTTTTTAAATGATGTGATACCGCAGGTGCTGTCATACGAACTGCAGCGGCTATATCGTTTACGCACTCTTCACTATGGCATAATAGCCAAAGAATTCGAAGTCTTGTGCCATCGCTTAGCTGACTAAAGACCTCTGCAGCCATTAAGAATTCATGCTCTTGTGGAATATCATGTAATAGTTTCGTAAGACTTCCATCATGATTATGCAATTGGGATTGTTCCACTGGCATTGAAGTTTCTTTTTTCTCTAACATTTCTTTCTCCAATCTTTGGCTGCCTACCTGTTTTAATCACCATTATAACATGATATGCTAATAAAACAAGGGTACCCAATTTGATATATCATACTTCATCTCTTTGCATCACCTATGCATTAAACATTATCTTTTCACTATTAAAGGCTTTTGCAATTGCTATCGTTACAAAAATTGCAAGGATTAACGTGGAGCAGCTGGATATGGTAAATTGAGTTAGTGTAAGCTCATTTGTCATAATATTTTGAATTGCTAGAGAGTTACCGTATACTGGAATTGCGTATTGATAAAGAGGCTTTTCTATTCCTCCTTGAAACATTGTCAACATACCAGCCACAATTATTACGATGTAAAGCGGCGAAATGTAGGAGCTTGCCTCTTTTGCTGTCTTTGCAAATACACTAACAAGGGCAACCAACCCGACATACAAATAGACCATAACAATCATAGTTATGAATAACGCTACTACCTGCGTCACTTCAAATCGTACACTAATTGGCCCCCCCTGTGAACCTAAATTTCTTTCCATCATCGGCATCGCTATAATCATAGAAACGGCATAAACTACAGCAGAAATACTAGATAGGACAGCAAGAGAGCTTAATTTACCGAAAACAATCTCACTTCTATTTATAGGGGTTAATAAAAGTTTCGCCATCGTTTGGCGTTCTTTTTCACCGGTAATGGCATCTACTCCAAGGCTCATCGCACCGACAAATAACATAAAGGTTATCATATATGGTAATAACATCGCTAAAAACTGCCCATTTTGTTTATCCGCATCCACAATTACCTTCTCTGCAATCTGAAATACCTGTAAAACTTCAAGATTACCCAAACGCTTCGCTAATAACTGTTGTTGTAGCGGCTCTAGCACCAGCGTACGAAAATTGCTCTCCGCCTCTGTAGAGTACTTCCCTGTAGTATTATAATACAGTGTTACCTTAGGGATAACATCACCCGATTTCCCATAAGATGCTACTGAATTATTAAAGTTTTCCTCAAAGGATACCAATAAATCAATGGATTCCTCTAATATTTTATTTTCATAATCCTTAACAGAACTTTCTTTGGTAAGATAGGTAACCTTCGCACCCTCTAAAAATCCTGAAGCTTTTAGTAAACCCTCATATTCCTTTGGCAAGTTCTGAATATAGACGATAGATTCATGCTTCTTAATATCAACAGCCATCCGATTCATCATTACCCCAATTAACGAATACATTCCGATAATAACGATTGCAGGAAGTATAAATAAGCTAAATATCATCTTTTTATCTTGAAAAATACGTCTCAATTCTTTTTTAAAAATAATATTAGCACCCTTCATCTTATGCTTCCTCCTTATTATAGGTTTTAAATAGTTGAAAGAAAGCATCTTCTAAATCATTTGTCTTAGTCTCTTTAAGAATCTCCGATAAAGTACCCTCCATTACCTTTCTTCCTTGAATGATAATTCCAATTCTATCACAAAGTTTTTCTGCTTCACTCATGATATGGGTCGAAATAATGATAAGTTTTCCCTCTTTTTTAAGCTCCTTTAAATAATCTGTTACACTCCTTGCAGTTACGATATCAAGGCCAGTCGTAGGCTCATCAAAGATTATTATCTTAGGATCATGAGCTAAAGATACCGCGATCGCAGCTTTTTGTTTCATGCCCGTAGACAGCTCTTCAATTTTTTTGTCTTGGAAAGGAGTGATTCCAAAGTAATGGAATAACTTTTCTCTTCTCTCTATCGATTCCCTCTCTGGCACTCCATGAAGATTAGCAAAGAAATGGAACATATACTTTGCAGAGAATTGCGGGTCTAATTTTATTTCATTCGTTAGAAAACTAATGGATTCCCTAACCTTCTTCGATTGCGTTATTGTATCAAAGCCATTCACCTTAATAAAACCTTTCGTTGGCTTTAACAGGGTTGCTACACAACGAAGTGTTGTCGTTTTCCCTGCGCCGTTTGGACCTAACAATCCATAAATCTCCCCTGGCTTTGCTGTTAAACTAACATCATCCACTGCACATTTTAAACTCTCTTTTGTTTTTAACTGCCTCATTTGCCGTTTCGTTAGTTTATAAATTTTGGTCAAATGATTGATTTCTATCATACTCCCACCCCCCTTACTTTTCTCCTAATTCCTTTGGTGAAAGATTTTATTTCACTAATTCACCCGTAATATCAATGGAGTTCCAGATTTCTTTGTTTAGCTTAACTTCCTTCTCCTCCTGCCATTTGCTGTACTCTACATCAAATGCTTCCTCTTGACGCGCAATGATAATATCTTCTT
>DPVV01000331.1:9796-10060 GCA_003526525.1 Lachnoclostridium phytofermentans
CTTTTACTATCTGTAGCGTTACGATCTAATAAGGAAACACAACGAAAGATAAAGTAGCCATCTTCTGTATCTATGACATCACTGATTTCCCCTTCGTCTAAGGCAAATGCAACCTTCTCTAGCTCTTCCTTCATATCGCCCTTTCCAACTGTAATTTCAACTTCATTTTCATCGTCGGAATTTGCCGCTGCAAAATCGTGAAAGTTCTTTGCATCAAGTGCTTCTTCTCTTAATTTATAAGCATGGTCTTTTGCTTCTAGATCG
>DPVV01000414.1 GCA_003526525.1 Lachnoclostridium phytofermentans
ATTATGAAAGGTCTTGCAAAAGAGGGAAAATCGATTTTATTTATCACTCATAAGCTAAACGAGATAAAAGCGGTAGCAGATCGATGCACCGTATTACGTCGTGGTAGATATATTGGTACAATCGATGTTAAGACTACAGAAAAAGAAACAATGTCAGAGATGATGGTTGGTCGTAAGGTCAACTTTAGGGTTGAAAAAAAAGCTGCGAGGCTAAAAGATGTAGTATTGGATGTAAAGACATTAACCGTTCATTCCAAACAAAAAGGTAACAAAAAAGCCTTGGTTCATGAAGTGAGTTTTGAAGTTAAAAAAGGAGAGATAGTAAGTATAGCTGGAATTGACGGGAATGGTCAATCGGAATTAGTGCAAGCGATTACTGGATTAATCAAATGTGATAGTGGATCTTTAAAACTTCATGGTGAAGACATCGCAAAAAAGACGATACGTTACCGAAATATTCATGGTTTATCCCACATCCCGGAGGATCGTCATAAACATGGTCTTGTTCTTGAATATACGGTTCAGGATAATCTTGTTTTACAAGAGTATTTTACAGAGAAATATCAAAAGGGTGGATTTTTAAAACGGGGTGCTATCCACGAAAATGCGGTGAAGCTTATTGAACAATATGATATAAGAAGTGGACAGGGAGCAATCACGACATGTCGAAGTATGTCTGGTGGGAACCAACAAAAGGTTATCATAGCGAGAGAAATTCAGCGTAAACCAGAGCTTTTAGTTGCGGTACAGCCAACGAGAGGACTCGATGTCGGTGCAATCGAATTTGTTCACAAGCAGCTGATAGCAGAAAGAGATAAGGGAAGCGGTGTTCTATTGGTATCGTTTGAATTAGATGAAGTAATGAATTTAAGTGACCGTATCTTAGTAATGTATGAGGGAGAAATTGTAGCCTCTTTTAAACCAGAGGAAGTTACGATACAGGAATTAGGCCTTTATATGGCTGGATCAAAAAGGAGGAAGGCTTAGAAGATGAGTGTAAATGGTAATTCATCAATGAAGAGCAGAGGGAGAAACCTTGGGTTAATTTCCTCAATTTTTGCAATTATCTTGGGCCTTCTGGTTGGATTTTTCATCTTGTTGTATTCCAATCCAAGTCAAGCAATCGGAGGATTTAAAACCATATTAACCGGAGCGCTTACGGATGGCAGTAAGGGAATTGGCATGGTATTATACTATGCAACACCAATCATTTGTACCGGTCTTTCTATCGGCTTTGCTTTTAAAACAGGTTTATTTAATATTGGTGCTACAGGGCAATTTACAGTCGGTGCATTTGCTGCAGTAGTAGTAGGCATTACAGCTACGGAGCTTGGGAATGCTCATTGGATGGTAGCTCTCTTTGCTTCGGTTATTGCAGGGGCTCTTTGGGCTTTAATTCCTGGCTTATTAAAAGCTTATGCGAACATTAATGAAGTAATAGCGGGAATTATGACAAATTATATTGGTATGTATCTAGTTAACTGGTCAGTTAAGGATTCCAATGCATTATTTAATATGTTAGAGAATCGCTCAAAACCGGTAGCACCTACTGCCATCATACCAAAAGCTGGGCTAAATCAAATATTTAAAGGATCTTATGTTAATGCAGGCATTATCATTGCAATTATAGCAGCAATTATTATTTATATCATTTTAGACAAGACAACCTTTGGTTATGAATTAAAAGCAGTTGGTTTTAATCGTGATGCTAGTAAATACGCCGGAATCAATGAGAAGAAGAGTATTATATGGTCTATGGTTATTTCAGGGGCATTGGCTGGCCTTGGAGGTGGCTTGTTATATCTTGCTGGTTCTGGAAAATATATTGAGGTTGTGGATGAGTTAGCGGCTGAAGGATTTGATGGTATTTCAGTTGCTTTACTTGGACTATCACACCCAATCGGTATCTTATTAGCAGCTATATTCATTGCTTATATTAAACAGGGTGGATTTTACCTACAGCTTTTTGAATATTCCAAAGAAATCATTGATATCATCATTGCAGTAATTATATACTTTAGTGCTTTTTCTATGATCGTTAGAAACATCATTACCAATCGGGAACGCAAACGAAGAGTAGACCGCTCTGTAGGCAGTGCACAAATACCAACTCCAATCAATGAACCATCCGTCTATGGTAGTAAGACCGAGGAAGAAATCAGAGAAGCATCAAAAAAGGATATACAAAGAGAAGATGACTTGCGAAACGATTCTGAACATGATGATATGTCGTTTAAAGATGAAGGTACAGTAAAAGAGGGTAGTGAAGAAAGGACTTTAAGTGAGGATATCCAAGAAGGTACTTTAAAAGAGGATAGCGAAGAAGGTATTTTAAAAGAGGATAGTAAGGAAAGTACTTTAAATGAAGTTAACAAGGGAAATAATAACGTAGATAACAAGGGAAATAATAACGTAGATAGCAAGGAAATTAATAATGTAGATAGCAACAAAAATAATAATGTAGATAGCAACGAAGATGAAAAAGTAGATAAAATGAAAGGAGGTAACAAATAATGAGTTCCGTATATTTTATGTTTCAACAGACTATGTTATTTGCAATCCCTCTTTTAATTGTAGCTCTTGGTGGAATGTTTTCTGAGCGAAGTGGAGTTATAAATATTGCCTTAGAAGGTATTATGACGATAGGAGCATTTGCAAGTATCTTATTTATTAATATGTTCCAAGATCGAATGAGTGGACAGCCTCTCTTAATATTAGCAATTTTGGTTGCTGCATTGGCTGGGATTATTTTTTCGTTATTTCATGCGTATGCTTCAATTCATATGAAGGCTGATCAGACGATATCCGGTACTGCACTTAACATGTTTGCTCCAGCATTTGCAATATTTACTGCAAGGCAGATTCAAGGGGTTCAGCAGATTAACTTTGATAATACATTTCGTATTGAGAAAGTTCCAGTACTTGGTGATATTCCAGTGCTTGGGGAATTATTATTCCAGAATTCTTATATTACAACTTACCTAGGTTTTCTGGTCCTAATTATTGCATCCATCGTCTTATATAAGACGAAGTTTGGTTTACGTCTTCGTGCCTGTGGAGAGCACCCTCAGGCTGCAGATTCCGTTGGTATAAGTGTATACAAAATGAGATATGCTGGTGTTCTTTTATCAGGTTTCCTTGGCGGTATTGGCGGTCTGGTTTTCGTCATTCCAACATCAACCAACTTTAATGCTAGTGTCGCTGGATACGGTTTTCTTGCATTAGCTGTTTTGATTTTTGGTCAATGGAAGCCTATTCGTATACTTTATGCAGCATTATTCTTTGGTTTGATGAAAACAATTGCGTCTGCTTACTCAGGTATTCCGTTTCTTGCGAGACTTGGAATTCCTAGTTATATGTATAAGATGATACCTTATATTGCAACTTTGATTGTACTTGCTTTTACTTCTAAGAAATCACAGGCTCCAAAAGCAGCCGGTGTTCCTTACGATAAGGGAAAACGTTAGGAAGAGCTAGGTTTATGCCTGTGCTATATCCATGATAGAATTATCTTGCAAGCAAAATAATGGGCATACAGAAAAATAAATATAAGGAATAAAAGGATAATAAAAAAGGAT
>DPVV01000484.1 GCA_003526525.1 Lachnoclostridium phytofermentans
AAAGGTAATGATAATGGCAATTAATAGAACACCGAAAAAAGTATTTTTGATAAACTTTATCAAAAATCTAGAGTTTAATTTGATTTTTATTGATTGCAAAGTTTGCTTCTCTATTCTTATAACATATAATATTGTTATAATTCCAAACCCCAGGTATCCATATAAAGGTATTAAGCGAACTATTTCACCAGTAGGCATTCTTCCGTTAATAATGTCATAACCAAATACAAAGAACATGATTATAATAAGAGCTTCCATTATAATTGCAGATATTTCTTTGATAAAAATAAACGCCAGTAACTTTTGTACAACATATTCAGTAGAAGAGTTTTCGCTATTTTTAATCGGGTTTATATTTCGTATGAAATTTATTATTTTTCTCATATTATGAGACCTCCCTTGTTTAATAAAAAAAGATTATCAAACAAGGGAGCATTAGGCTATATATGTACATCACCAATCTGTCAATTAATATGAACATTTACGTTAACATTCATTGCATCCTTATAATTACTGATTTATATATAGCGTTTATTATCGAGTCATGTAGCAAAATTTTCCTACTTTCATAATACACCTTAATAAATTAGAATAAGGCAAATCATATCTGTTAAACATCATTCTTACTTTTATGTTGAATTTACAGCATACCGTTTGCTCAATGTGTTATTATTTGTTAACCTCTAAAAGTTAATTTAGTCCTTTTCCAGTCAATCCCCATGTACCCTCTTTCGAAATCTCTATGCGATTTTCCGGAAGAATATTTCCTTCTATATCTAATTTGCGAATTGGATTGATAGCTGAATCAAACCCTTTATTCCAATCATACCCCATCAAATCCAGAAATTTATCATCTTTTTCATATAAAGTTGGACATCCTTCTTCCGTCTCATACAACTGTTTCCATTTTTCCCAAAGCTCTTCATATTCTTCAATTGCTGAAGCAACTTCTTTCTTATGCCCCCCTTCTAAAGCTAGTGCATTCCCACGATACATCACCTCATATAAACTATATAAATAAAATCCATATTTACAGGTAGTTAAAATATATGCTTTCTTTTCAACTGATTCAGATAAACTTTCAGCCAAACAAACAATATTTTTCCACAAATCCACACTACGTTTTCTTTCATTCAGCATTAAATCAAGGCATTCTGTTTTCCTAGCACTTTCAATATTAGAGAGCATACGTGAATATTCAATGTTCTGATCTCTCGTCCAAAACACATCCCAGTCATATTTCACTGTATTCGTTCCACGTCCTAATAAAACAGCTTTTTCTGATAACAGGAGAATTTCATAGAAGATTTCGGCATCTTTATGTGACATATGTAATTCCATTTCAGCATATTGAAGTGCATAATATTTCTCAGAATGTGACGTATCCTTTGTCCACTTTAAAATAACATATGCATTGGCATCCGGCCACAATTCACACCCTGCTGCAACAACGACTTCACCATTCCTTCCATTCTTCCCATTAATATATGGCCCATCCCAACCACCGCCTCTAGACCATGTCCATACACCTGCAATTAAGGAGTCTGGAAGATTGATTACATCCTTCAAGCATTGGGCTTCATTCTCTTTCATCATCCACTTAAACTCTTCATATCCATTGATTACACCATCTCCAATATAATTTGGATAAGCACCTTTTCCTTCATATTCACGTGCCGCTTGAATCTCTATCACTTGTTTGTGTTTTCCTATGTTTAGGCATTGATTAAATGGAAATGTCCTATGAAAATCCCCGGCAGTATGTTTGATACAAAAATAGAATCTAGGATTCACTTCAATAGAATTACTGATTTTCAAATAATAAGCTGGATCAAACTGAAATGCTCCAAATCCCCAAGATCGATAATATATATTCCGTTTATATTCGTTACAAACTTTTTCTTGTAGATATTGAATCAAGAAAATATGATATTCTTCTGCAGAATCTAGTATTGGATTATTTCCAAAGTGATACGGAGTATTAAACTTTTCACCTACATATGTTTCTCCAAAACGAATATAAATGCCATCTATTTCTGGAAACACATGAAACATCTCATTGAATAATGAATCCAGTATTTCTTTCGTCTCAGCCTTTTTGATATCAATCTTTCCAGATTCATTCAAAATCTCCGAATAGATTTCTTTTATTCTTAATGGTAGAACAATGATATCCATCATAAACATCACATTCAACCCTATTTTTTTAGCTGCTTGGTATTTCTTCTTTAATTCTTGCTGTTTTTCTAAAGCCCATATACGTTCTTTACTACCTTCTAGGTACACCTTTTCTCTTTCTGGATTTTTACTGTCAAGATAATCCCATGTAATCCCGAACTGTGCACACTGAAAGATATCAAACACCTGTCCATCATATCCTCTCTTTTTCAAAAATTCTGGACTGTTATATTGAGTTTCATATGGCGCTAATCCCGGATTATTATGGACCATATCATACACTAGTATATCTTCGCGAGTTGTTCTTTCCACCTTATACCACCTTCATTTTCGATAAATATAGCAGGCAGCGTAACACCGCCTGCTATAAAAACTTTTCCTTTTTATTTCATTATTTTATTTTCGATTCTAGCTGTTCCTGCCATGCAGTCTTCAATGTATTATTAATTCCAACATCTGTTACTGGCATTAAACAGACGCGATCTGTTGTCTCAATTTTCTTAATTCCATTTACTTCTTCGAGGAATTGCTCTGGATAATATTTCTGTACTGCATTCCAAACTAGCTTAACATCTTCATCTTTGATTAAATCTGGTGTTGCACTCTTATAAGATGGAGCTGCTAATACAGTCAATACTTCTGCATTCATTTCTGGCTGAATAACCCACTTCATAAATTCCATCGATATGTTGTAATCTTCATCACTCAGATTTGAAGGAATCAGATAGCAATGATTTGTAAGGATTGCAGGCAGTGGTTTATTATTTTCATCTACTATATAAGCAAACTTTGCATTTTCCAAACCCAATGCGTCCACCTTTAAATTATCTGTTAATGTAGATTCCTCCATTTTCAAAGCATATAAACGATAAAACCAAGATAGTGTATGCGGTGTCATATCTACATTACCTGCTGTTAAATCTTTAAAAGTATCACTTGTACCTTCATAAAGATTAACCCTTCCATTTGCATACAAAGTTTTCATCTTATCAATTGAATTTTGTGGAACCTCATCTGTATTATATTTATCAAATTCTTTCATCATTCCATATGCAAAAATTGCTTCAGGTCCTGATTTAGGAAATCTTCCACATCCTAACTTCATATCCGGATTATCATTAAACAATTTTATAATTTCATCATAAGTAATTGCACCATCTACGCCTACTGCTACGTCAATAATTTTACCTTTCTCAGTATCTGGCATATATGTAATAGCCGACTGAGATGGTTCAATGGAAATCGGCACTGCTGATGAGTCATATGAATCCCATACCTGCTTACCTAAATCTGTTAAATCTGTTATATTCAATGCATTTGCTTCTCCTGATAAATCAGCCCAAATACCTGATCCCAATCCAGTCACAATATCAGAATCTCCTGACATTACAATATTGACATTTCCATTTCCCTTTTGGAGTCCTTGCGCTTCAATTTTTGCTACTACATCTGGTCCTGAAATAGTTTCATATTGGATATCATATTTATCTCCAAACTCTTCCTTAAACTTTTTCAAAACTACCTGCTCATGATAACCTGGTGCTCCGGCTGCATTGTAAATCGTAAAAGTTTTCTTTTCTCCAGAATCTACTGCTTTACTGTCAGCTGCTTTACTATCAGCATCTTTACTATCAGCTTCTTTACTGCCTACTGCATTACTATTAACATCCTTCTGTTTCTGCCCAGTACTTCCACATCCAACCAACATGGTAGCAATCAATACTATTGCTACTGTAGTTTTTGCAAATTTGTTTTTCATTTCATATCCTCCTTAATTTTTTAGTTATATCCCCTCATTTTCTTCTGAGAGGAACTTATACCTTTCGGGTATAGAGTCTTATTTATTTTCCACCAAAACGCTTCTTCAACATCTTTTCCAAAACAAGTGTCAGGAAAGT
>DPVV01000409.1:0-3035 GCA_003526525.1 Lachnoclostridium phytofermentans
GCAATTCGCTTACGCTACTTTTTTAAATATTTGAACGAATAATCGCTTTCCTATGCAAGTTTTAACTACAGCGCTGAATTAAACTTGCATATTTCTCATTTTCTTCAATCCGCAAATCAGTATGTAATAGATTTGCCTAGTATGGTTGAATAATAGTTACATCGTAATTTTAAAAAGATGAATCCTATTTTACATGTTTATAATAAAAAAACATCTTTTTCTAAATATCACATATGGGTATTGTTCTTAACGACACAATACCCATAGCTATTACATTATTTCAATTATCTCTGAACACGACCTGAACCGTCTCCGCCTACTAAAGCGTCAACTTCGGAACGAGTTACAAGGTTGAAGTCTCCAGGAATTGTGTGCTTTAATGCAGAAGCTGCAACACCATATTCAAGAGCAGACTTAAAGTCCTTATTATCAACAAATCCACAGATTACACCAGCTGCGAAAGAGTCACCACCACCTACACGGTCAACGATTGGTGTTACTCTGTACTTTCTGGAATGATAGAACTCACCTGTCTCACCATTGTAGATACAAGCAGACCAACCATTATCGGATGCAGAGTAACTTTCTCTTAAGGAAGATACTACATACTTAAAGTTAAACTTAGCAACCATTTGCTTGAAGATATCTTCATAACCAGCTAACTCTAAGTCACCGCTTGTTACGTCTGTATTACCTGGCTTGAATCCAAGAACTTTTTCAGCATCTTCTTCATTACCGATACATACATCAACATATTGCATTAAGTTAGTCATAATTTTCTGAGCCTTTTCAGAGGACCATAACTTTTTACGGAAGTTTAAGTCAACGGAAACTGTAATTCCCTTAGCTTTTGCTGCCTTAAGAGCTGCCTCAGTTACCTCAGCTGCCTTATCAGATACCGCTGGAGTAATTCCTGTAAAGTGGAACCAATCAGCGCCTTCAAAGATTTTATCAAAATCGAAATCAGCAACATCTGCTTCTGCAATTGCAGAATGAGCACGATCATAAACTACCTTGGAAGCTCTCATCGCTGCACCAGTCTCAAGGAAGTAAATACCAAGTCTATCTCCACCATGAGCGATGTTTTTTGTATCAACACCCATTTTATTTAAAGCTGCTACTGCACAATCACCAATTTCGTTCTTTGGTACCTTTGTTACGAAAGATGACTCATGTCCGTAATTTGCTAAAGAAACTGCAACGTTAGCTTCTCCACCACCGTAGCAAACATCAAAACTGTCTGCCTGAATAAATTTCTGATATCCTGGAGTAGATAATCTTAACATAATTTCGCCCATTGTTACTACTTTTGCCATTGTTTTATATCTCCTTTATGTTCAATAGTTTCTCTATTTGCGCAAGCGCCGCGCATTGCTACTTACCTAACTATTGTAACCTGTACAGAAGGTAAGTGCAACCTTTGAGGGAAAAGTTATTTTTATTTTTAATAACTTTCCTAAAGGCCTCAAACAATTAACCAATAAGCTAATTGTGAATTGAGCAATTAATAATTTTAATTTTACCACATCTTTGGTAGTAAAACCACGTGTAAATATATACTATTTTCTTAATAAACTACGTATAAATATATACTATTTTCTAAAGTGTTACACCTGTCTTGAAAATAGCCATATCATGAAATCCTGCTTCTTCGGACTTCACTTTCTTACCAGAAGCAACCGCAAGAACATATTGGAATAACTCTTCTCCTAAAATGTCAAGTGTTTTACCTTCTACTAAAGTACCACAGTTAAAATCAATCCAATTATTCTTCTTCATTGCTAATGGTGTATTGGTAGATATCTTCATAGTTGGTACTGGAGAAGCAAATGGTGTTCCTCTACCAGTTGTAAAGAGTACCATATGTGCACCAGATGCTGCTAGAGCAGTAGATGCAACTAAATCATTACCAGGAGCACTTAATAAGTTTAATCCCTTAGTCTTAACAATTTCACCATACTTTAAGACATCCTTAACAGGTGCAGAGCCAGACTTTTGAGTACATCCTAAAGACTTATCTTCTAATGTTGAGATACCACCCTTTTTGTTACCAGGACTAGGATTTTCGTATATTGTTTGATTATGACTCTTAAAGTAGTTTTTGAAATCATTAATCATATCTACTGTTTTTTCAAACAACTCCTCGTTATCACAACGAGCCATCAGAAGGGTTTCTGCACCAAACATCTCTGGAACTTCGGTTAATACTGTTGTTCCACCCTGAGATATTAAGAGATCAGAGAAAACACCTACGGTTGGATTTGCAGTAATACCAGACATACCATCGGAACCACCGCACTTCATACCAATCACTAATTCATCTGCACTGATTGGCTCACGTTCAAACTTTGCTGCATAAGATATTAATTGTTCGATAAGCTCTTCTGCAACTTCCATCTCATCCTCAACATCTTGACATTGTAGGAATTTAATTCTG
This sequence comes from Lachnoclostridium phytofermentans, assembly GCA_003526525.1. Taxonomy (GTDB): domain Bacteria; phylum Bacillota; class Clostridia; order Lachnospirales; family Lachnospiraceae; genus Lachnoclostridium. The sequence goes on from DPVV01000409.1 coordinate 2,438, forward strand.
TTTTCATCGTATTCCCCAATGTACTTCTTTAGTTCAGCGATATTCGTGTTCTCACATCCAAGACCAAGTACTAACACTGCAGCTGCATTTGGATGATTGATCAAATCAGCTAAGATTAGTCTTGTATTTTCTTGGTCATCACCCATCTGTGAACAACCATAAGGATGTGGGAATGCAATAATGTCTTCAACACTAGCGGTAAGTTTTTCTTTAAACCGTTTTTCTATCGCTTCTGCAATTTTGTTTACACAGCCTACGGTTGGAATAATCCAGACTTCATTACGAATACCAACTTTACCGTTCTCTCTTCTGTATCCCATAAAAGTAGCTTTTTCACGAGGCATTAATTGGTTAACATCTGGTTCATAACTATAGGTTAATAATTCACCTAAGTTAGTCTTTACATTCTGAGTATGAACCCATGCTCCCATTTCTGCTGATTGTGTTAGATGACCTATTGGGAAACCATATTTAATAACATTCTCACCTTCGTTTAAGTTAGTTAAAGTGAATTTATGTCCACGAGGAATGTCTTCGATTAACGTAACAGCTACCCCATCAACCTCTAAGGTCATACCCTTAGCTAAGTCACTAAGAG
>DPVV01000409.1:3185-4896 GCA_003526525.1 Lachnoclostridium phytofermentans
TTTACGAATTCTTGCATAAAAATCCCCCTTCCGCTCTCCTTGTGCCACCACCCTACGAATTTGGGTGGTAGTACAAGTTTGCTAAGTGTATTGTTTTGCAACTCACTTAGCTTTTGATTATAGATTTTCCATTGCTTTTCTCATACCATTTGCACGAATATCATCTACATAAGAAGCAACAGCGTCTACAAGACCTTCGATCTTAGTTAAATCTTCCCCAAAGAATTTTTCATTGCTTAAGTAAGCATTCGCATATTCTTTAGAAGATTTTCCGCTATTTGCAGCAAAGAATTCAAGTGCAAATGCATCGTCTAAAATCGTATACTCTTCCTCTCCTCTGTGTCCGATTAAAGCATTATCTTTCCTCTCTGATCCGGTATAGAAACTCATTAATGCAGCTAGGGAGAAGCATAAATGCTTAGGAAGTGTATTAAACTTCTCTACATATCCCTTTAAGCTTGGCATACAACGTGACTTCCATTTGGATACAGAATTTAAAGAAATAGATAATAATGCATGTTTAATGAAAGGATTTTCAAAACGTTCAATTACTGCATTTGCAAATTCTTCACACTCAGCCTTTGGTAGAGAAAGAGTTGGAATTATTTCATCAAATACTGTACTCATCATGAATTTACGAACTGTCTCATCTTCCATTGATTCTTTTACAAAATCATTTCCAGCAAGGAAGGATGCAAGTACGAAAGAAGTATGAGCACCATTTAAGATACGTACCTTTCTCTCTCTATATGGTTTCTGATTATCAGTAAAGATAACTGGAAGACCAGCTTTATCAAGTGGTAACTCCTTAGAAATATCTTTGTCACTCTCGATTACCCAAAGAGCAAATAATTCGCCTGTACAAATTAAGTTGTCTTTATAACCAAACTCATTGCACATAGCTTCTGCTTCTTCTCTTGGGTAACCAGTTACAATACGGTCAACAAGTGTAGAACAGAAGATACAAGCATTCTGGGCCCAAGCAACGAACTCATCGGAAAGATTCCAAAGCTTTGCAAACTGAAGTACGCACTTCTTTAACTCGGGACCATTATTTTCGATTAATTCGCAAGGAATCACGATAAGACCCTTGCTCTCGTCACCATTAAAATAAGTAAATCGATCAAACATAAACTTAGTAAGTTTACCTGGGTATGTCTTAGGAGGGCATGCGTTAAATTCATCTGTCTCATCATATACTATACCAGCTTCTGTTGTGTTAGAAACGATAAAACGTAAGGTATCGCACTTTGCAAATGATTCATATTTTTCAAATTCATTGATGGCATCTACAGCATCAGAAATACATGTGATGATACGACTTTCGACTTTAGTCTGACCATCTTCCTTACCACGAAGGGATAGTGTGTATTGACACTCTTGCTCGTGGAACATGTCAAGATTACCAAAAGCGATTGGCTTTACAACAACAACACTACCGTCAAATACCTCCTTTTCATTTGCAACATCGATCATGTAATCCACAAAACCACGAAGGAAGTTACCTTCACCAAACTGAAGAACCTTCACGGGTCTATCTTTTGCTTTTGAAATTGATTTGTTAAGAATGTTCATTTCTGATTCTCCTTTATTGTCATTTTATATACTTATCGTAAGAGTTTTCCACTTTCGATAAAAGTCAATAGTACTTCTAGACTTACATTCCTTACATAGTATTTTCTCAAAATATTTCATCATTTAGAAAAATTTT
>DPVV01000317.1 GCA_003526525.1 Lachnoclostridium phytofermentans
AGTATCCCAATCATCCTAATTACGATATTTGGGAACGTTATATTCAACATTTTGAGGAGGAGTTATTTTCAAGAAAGATAAGCTTTGTTAGCACCTAAAGTGCTACATAGGATACGTTACACGCTGAATTAGCAGGAAGGTTGTGGGGAACCATTCCTGCGGTCAGCCGGAAATAGACTTTAATAATTCGTTTAATGAAGATTCAAAACGGATGTCGTCCTGGGCAGTCCGTTTTTTATTATTCTTGCATCGGAGATTTTGCTTCCCATGACGGCGTTGTTCTTTTGCGATATGACGTTCAAATAGCATTTGATTGATGTTTTCATTTGTATAAATCTTTCCGCTTGGATGCAAAGCTTTTGCCTTTTTACCAAGTGCCATTGCTGCAACTCCATAATCCTGAGTAACCACAATATCATCCGGATTTGTTTGATTTAATAGTGCAAAATCAACAGCATCGGGTGCTTTGCTCACCGTAATTATTTTGCTATAGTCAGAGTATAGTACATGACTAGTATCAATAAACATGATAACTTCAATTTGATGTTCTTTTGCTACTTGTTCAATGATTCCTTTTACTGGGCATGCATCCGCATCTACTACAATTTTCATAGCACCTCCTTAATTCCATTTCTTTTTGTATTATTATCCCCAATTCTATATATTTTTTTATTGAGCAGGGAAAAATAAAATTCCTTTTAACCTTTCTTCCAATATAGTATAATATACGATGATAGAGTAGACAACATGAGTAATTAATTTGTCTTGATATAAAATAAGAGTTTGAAGCAAAATTTCTTGAAAACTTAGAGCAAGATTTATTGAAAGCTTATATGGTGAAGGAGGTAGCGATGAGTGAGATAGAAGTAGGGTATCAAAAACTTGTAACAAGCCAAAGAGAATTTTTCCGTACTGGAAAGACGAAACAAGTAGAATTTCGAATTCAAGCACTAAGGAAACTTCAGTCTGAGATTAAAAATCGAGAAGTAGAAATAATGGAGGCTTTAAAGAAGGATCTTAATAAATCAAGTTTTGAATCTTATATGACAGAAATCGGTATGGTACTTGATGAGATCCGTCATTGTATTGCACATGTGCCAAAATGGGCCAAACCAAAGAGTGTTAGAACACCACTTGCGCAATTTCCTTCGAAGAGCTTTACCATATCAGAACCATATGGTGTTGTATTAATTATGTCTCCTTGGAATTATCCATTTCAATTATGCATAGAACCACTAATTGGTGCTATTGCAGCAGGAAACTGTGCAGTTTTAAAGCCATCCGCATATGCAGCAGAAACATCGAAAGTAATCAACACCTTAATTCGTGCTTGTTTTCCAAAGGAGTATGTTACGGTAATCGAAGGTGGTAGAAAAGAGAATCAGGGGTTACTTGCTACGGAGTTTGATTATATCTTCTTTACCGGTGGTGTCGAAGTTGGAAGGCTCGTCATGGAGGCGGCAGCCAAATTTTTAACTCCGGTGTCATTAGAGCTTGGAGGTAAGAGCCCTTGTATTATTGACAAGTCAGCAGATATCAACCTTGCAGCGAAACGTGTTGCTTTTGGAAAATATCTCAATGCTGGCCAGACATGTGTCGCACCTGACTATGTTTTCGTACAGAAAGAAGTGGAAGAGGAATTTTTAAAGAAATTAGGAATGTGGATACACAAATTCTTTGGAGAAGAGCCACTAAAGAATGAAAATCTTCCAAAAATAATTAATGAACATCATTATCATAGATTACTTTCTCTCCTTGAGGGAGAAGATATCATTATCGGAGGGAAGGGACAGGATAATATAAGAAAGATTGAGCCAACGGTACTGAAACGTGTATCAACAGATGCCAATGTAATGAAAGAAGAAATTTTTGGACCAATCCTTCCTGTTCTAACCTACCAGAAAATAGAGGAAGTTATAGAGTATGTTACAGCACATCCAAAGCCATTGGCGTGCTATTTATTTACAACGAATGTGCAGATAGAAAAGAAAATATTAAAGCACATCTCTTTTGGTGGTGGATGTGTCAACGATACCATTATCCATCTTGCAACACCTTATATGGGATTTGGTGGTGTTGGTTCTAGTGGTATGGGAAGTTATCATGGATTTGAAAGTTTTCGCACGTTTAGTCATAGTAAGAGTATTGTTAAAAAAGCAAATTGGCTTGATCTTCCGATGAGATATCATCCATATACAGAGAAGAATTTGAAAATGATTCGAAAATTCTTAAAATAAGGAGTGGTCCTATGGCAAAAGCCAATCTGGAATACTATAAAATATTTTATTATGTTGCCAAAGAAGGTAGTATTTCTTTAGCTGCTAAACGGGTATGCATCTCGCAGCCTGCAGTTAGTCAGGCAATAAAGCAATTAGAATCTGTACTAAACTGTCAACTTTTTATTCGAGTACCAAAAGGAATGCGTTTAACAAAGGAAGGAGAGGTTTTGTACCAGTGTGTTAGAGAAGGGTATGAACTTATCTTAAAAGGTGAAGAGCGTTTGGATCGGATGTTAAATCTTGAGTCTGGAGAAATCAGAATTGGAGCTTCTGATATGACATTGCAATACTATTTGCTACCATATTTAGAAGAGTTTCATATTCAATACCCTAAGATAAAGGTGACTGTAACCAACGGTCCTACTCCAGAGACGCTTGCACTCCTAAAGGATGGGCAAATAGATTTTGGTATCGTAAGTGAGCCATTTTCGCTATCGGAAGACTATAGTGTGATAAGGGTCAAAGAAATCATAGATATCTTTGTAGCTGGAAAACGATTCGATTATCTAAGGAATCAAACCATGGATTACGAAGAGCTAGCAGGTCTCCCTGTTATATGCTTAGAGAATGATACTAGTACGAGGCGATATGTAGATGAGTACTTAAGTTCTCATGGCGTTGTTTTATCTCCAGAGTTTGAATTGGCAACGAGTGATATGATAGTGCAGTTTGCAAAAAGAAGCCTAGGAATAGGATTAGTAGTAGAGGATTTTGCAACGGAATTGATAAAGCAAGGGGAATTATTTGAGGTGAAATTAAAGACAGATATTCCAAGCAGACATTTTTGTGTCGTTGAAAATCAAAGGTTTGCACACTCTACTGCTTCTAGGAAGCTTCTTGCATTACTAAAGGAAAGTCAGTATAATAAAATATAGTACTTACCAAAGACAGATTAAGAAAGAATCTAAGTTGTAATTCTTAACAAGATTAAGTTCGCGAAGCGTGCTTTTACTTGTTTATTATTGTTTAGGGTAAGATAGGTGAAACAGGTTTCTGAAAATATTACGAAATAGAACACCAGAAAGGATAAGAAGATGAAAGAGAAAAAAAGTGTTGAGAACTTGAAAAACAAAGAATCCAACAAGAATGCTTGGTTAAAGTATACGGATGCAGATTTAAAAAAAGTTGAGAAATTAAGTGAAGGTTATAAAGAATTTATCTCTGATTGTAAGACAGAGCGTGAATGTGCATTAGAAGTAATCCGTCAGGCTGAAAAAGAAGGATACAAGGATTTAATGACATTAACAAAAGTTAAGCCTGGTGATAAGGTTTACTTTAATAACATGGATAAAGCTGTGGCATTATTCCTAGTTGGTAGTGAGCCTCTAGAAAAAGGTATGAAGTTACTTGGAGCTCATATTGACTCCCCACGTATTGACTTAAAGCAGGTTCCTTTGTATGAAGATACAGAGATGGCTTTATTTGATACTCACTACTACGGTGGGATTAAGAAATATCAGTGGGTAACCTTACCACTTGCAATCCACGGTGTTGTTGTTAAGAAAGATGGAACAAAAGTAAATATCGTAATTGGTGAAAAAGACAGTGATCCAGTGGTTGGTATTACTGATTTACTAGTTCATCTATCTGCAGAACAGATGGAAAAGAAGGCTGCTAAGGTAGTAGAAGGAGAGGACTTAAATGTTCTTATCGGTAGCCAGCCATTAAAAGGGGAAGAAAAAGAAGCTGTAAAAGGTAATATGCTAAAACTGTTAAAAGAGTTTTATGATATTGAAGAGGCAGATTTCTTATCCGCTGAGTTGGAGGTTGTTCCTGCTGGTAAGGCACGTGACTTTGGTATTGACCGAAGCATGGTGATGGGATATGGACAAGACGATAGAGTTTGCTCTTACACTTCCATGAAAGCGTTATTTGAACTTGATAAAATAGACCGTACTGCAGTTTGCTTATTAGTTGATAAGGAAGAGGTTGGAAGCATCGGTGCAACTGGTATGCATTCCAAATTCTTTGAAAATGCAGTTGCTGAATTAATGGATAAGATGGGTGAATATTCTGAACTTAAATTAAGAAGAGCATTCCAGAATTCTCACATGCTTTCTTCTGATGTAAGTGCAGCATTTGATCCTAACTATCCATCCGTTATGGAGAAGAAAAACTCTGCATATTTTGGAAGAGGAATCGTATTTAATAAATACACAGGAGCTAGAGGAAAATCCGGTTGTAACGATGCTAACCCAGAGTTTATTGCAGCTTTACGTGCAGCTATGGAAAAACATGACGTTAACTTCCAAACCTCAGAGCTTGGTAAAGTAGACCAGGGTGGCGGCGGAACAATCGCTTATATTATGGCTCAATATAATATGGAAGTAATCGATAGTGGTGTAGCAGTATTGAATATGCATGCTCCATGGGAGATTACAAGTAAAGCAGATATCTACGAAGCGATGAGAGGATATGAGGCTTTCCTACGTGAGATGTAAGCGTGAAGTGTGAAGAGAATTTCTAAGGCATCAAAAGACGCTGCCTAAGAAATACTAAAACTTCACACAGCCTACTGAGCGGGCATGGTTTCATGTTTAAAGAGTTGAGAGAAAAGCACTTTTAACCTTGGGGCTGTGAAATAGCCGGGTATGCAGGCATATCCGGCTGATTTATTCGTATATAAAAATGATAAGGTTAGAATGGAGTTTATATGTCAGTAACAATTAAGATAAAAAAAGTAAGAGAGAATGCCATGTTACCAACAAGAGGAAGCGTGGAGGCGGCAGGATATGATTTATATGCGTGCTTAGATACTGATTCCTGTGAAATAAAGCCACATGAAACAGTGAAAATAGGTACAGGGTTGGCAATTGAAATTCCTGCTGGATATTTTGGTGGTATCTTTGCTCGAAGTGGAATTGCAGCTAAAAACGGATTACGCCCAGCAAATTGTGTTGGTGTTGCAGATAGTGATTATCGTGGTGAGTATATTATCGCACTTCATAATGATTCTGAAATGATACAAACGATTACTAACCATGAACGTATTGCGCAACTCGTGGTATTACCATATTTATCTGTTGATTTTGCAGAGGTTTTAGAGTTATCGGATACTGTACGCGGTGATGGCGGATTTGGTAGTACTGGGACAAAGTAACAAAAAGTTAAAAATGTATAATTATCATTTATATGAAATATAATAAACATTGATTTTATTTATGTATTAGGCTGCTGTATAATACAAAAGTAATAGGGCATTGTAGCATAACTGTTACAATGCCTTTTTTATCTTGTTTTTGAAGTTAATCTTAAGGAGGAACAATATTATGGTAAAAGCAATTGTCGGTGCTAACTGGGGAGATGAAGGAAAAGGTAAGATAACAGATATGCTAGGTGAGGAATCTGATATCATCGTTCGTTATCAAGGTGGTAGTAATGCAGGACATACCATTATTAATCAGTATGGTAAGTTCGCACTTCACTTACTTCCTTCTGGAGTATTTTATGACCATACTACCTGCATCATTGGAAACGGAGTTGCTTTGAATATTCCTTACTTATTGGAAGAGATAAAATCAATTGTTGATCAAGGTGTTCCAATGCCTAAGATTTTAGTTTCTGATCGTGCCCAGATTATGATGCCTTACCATATACTGTTCGATCAATATGAAGAAGAAAGACTTGGTGGAAAATCTTTTGGCTCTACAAAGTCCGGTATTGCTCCATTTTATTCTGACAAATATGCAAAGATAGGTTTTCAAGTATCTGAATTATTTGATGAAGAGGTGCTAAAAGAAAAAGTGGAACATGTCTGTGAGATGAAAAATATCTTATTAGAGCATATGTATCACAAGCCATTAATTGATAAGAGCGAACTTTACCAGACATTAATGGAATATCGGAATATGGTTGCTCCTTATGTCGCAGATGTTTCAGCTTATTTACATGAAGCAATAAAGGAAGGTAAGAATATCTTATTAGAGGGACAGCTTGGAGCCTTAAAAGATCCTGACTTTGGTATCTACCCAATGGTAACATCCTCTTCTACCTTAGCAGCATATGGTGCAATCGGTGCAGGAATTCCCCCTTATGAAATTAAAGAAATCGTCACTGTTGTAAAGGCGTATTCTTCTGCGGTTGGCGCTGGTGAATTTGTTAGTGAAATCTTCGGCGAAGAGGCAGACGAATTAAGAAAACGTGGTGGTGACGGTGGTGAATATGGTGCAACCACAGGTAGACCAAGGCGTATGGGCTGGTTTGATGCAGTCGCAAGTAGATATGGATGTAGAATGCAGGGGGCAACCGAGGTAGCGTTAACGGTATTAGATGTTCTTGGCTACTTAAAAGAATTACCAGTTTGTGTTGGTTATGAAATAGATGGAGTAATAACGAAAGATTTCCCTACTACAGTAAAGCTTAAGAAAGCAAAACCAGTATACGAAGTACTTCCAGGTTGGGAATGTGATATCAAGGGAATTAAAATGTATGAAGAGCTCCCGGAAAATTGCAGAAAGTATATTGAATTTATTGAAAAAGAACTTGAAGTACCAGTTACCTTAGTTTCCAATGGTCCTGGGCGTGATGATGTTATTCGTAGAAAGTAATACATGACAAGGAAAAGTTCGCGAAATGTGCTTTTTCTTGCTGAATGAAACGAGAGGAATAAAGACAAGACAAGGTATCGTACTTAACTAAAACGGGTTAAACTACAGAATTAAAAAGGGACTTAAACGGAAAAATTGGATACCGTTTAAGTCCCTTTTCATAATGTATCAAAGAAAGTAAAAATGTTATTCCTATTATTCTACAATCTTAATATTTTCTTTAAAACCTTTGGTGTAATGTAGCTCATAATCAGATGTTATGAATACAGCATAGGTATCAGGCATTGATTCAATCAATTTCATACCTTTCTCTAAACCTAGCGCAAAACAAGTGGTACTTAACGCATCACCATCCACAGATTCTTTAGAGATGATTGTTACCGAGGTAAGATCATTTTCGTAAGGATATCCAGTTGCTGGATTTAATATGTGATGATAATTCTTACCGTCTACGGTAAAGAAACGTTCATAGATACCGGATGACACAACAGATAGGTCACGAATTTCTACCACTGCAATTGTTTCGTTTCTATCTTTAAATGGCTTTTGAATTCCAACCTTAAAAGCAGAACCATCTGGCTTTTCACCAACACACAAAATGTTACCACCTAGATTAATAATAGCGCTATTGACACCTTTAGAAATTAAAAATTCTTTCATTTTATCAGCAATGTAACCTTTAGCGATGGCACCTAAATCAATCCCCATACCATCTTTCTCAAAAGTTATTGTATTGCCATCTAATGTTAAGTACTGATAGCCAATATGAGTTAACGCTTCCTTGATTTCATCCTGACTTGGAAGACGTTCCTCGCTTGAACCAAAATTCCAGAGACTTGTGAGTGGTTCCAGCGTTAAATCAAAAGCTCCATTAGAAAGTTGACTATAATGGAATCCTTTTGTTAAGAGCTCTTTGGTGTCATCGGAAACAGTATAACTATTATGAGCTTTTTCATTTAACTGATAGATTTCACTTTCTTTCTTTGTTCGACTTAACAGATTCTCATAATAATCGCATAACTGAAATGCTTCATCAATAATACTCTCATCCTGACTGTCATATAACGTTATGGACACGACGGTATTTAACTTGAAGGAACTCTTCGAGATTGGAGTAGTATCCTCGTTTACCTTAACGGTAGGAGTAGGTTCTGATGAATCTATAGAGGGTGATTTTTTGGAACAAGCAATGAAAGTTAACATTACGGTACTTAGTGTGATAAACGTTAAGCATCTGACTGTACGTCTTCCAAGGAAAGCTATCTTGTTTTGACTTGATTTATTATTTTGATCTGATTTATTTTTTTTTTGTTTTATTACCTTAATTGTATGGTATTTTCTCATAAAGAAACTCCTTAAAAATAGTAAATTTATTGTAAGGGATTGTTCTAAGAATGTCAAGGTTGACGATAATTTTCTATAGTATAATATTGATTT
>DPVV01000315.1 GCA_003526525.1 Lachnoclostridium phytofermentans
ACCTATTACCAATAAGGCGATCTCCTGTCATAACCGTGTTTTCCATAGAACTAGATGGTATCTCAACTTTTATAATAACAAACTTATTTACTAGTAACGCCATAATAAAACCGGCTGCTATGATTAAAATCCAGCTTATAATCTCGTTACGAACCTTTTTCTGTTTTTCTTCCGTTGTTAATTCCTTCTTTTCTGGCTCTTGTAGGTCTTTTGCCATAACAACACCTCATTCCTAATGAAATTTATTCATGACAAGAAAATGATCGCAAAGCGTTCTTTTTCTTGATTATGTTCTATCTTTCTTTAGTGCAAATGCTATAGACACTCATTCATTCTTTATGGGGTGTCGCAAAAATTGTGACACCCCATATATGTTAGAATAATATATCTTTCTTTCTGTTAAGTAAACGTGCTCCGGTCGTAATCATAAATGCTCCAGTTATGCAACCAATTACTGTTACACTAATTCCAACTACAAGACTTATGATACCAGATGATTTCATTGTTTTATATACTTTCTCCATGCTAACCTCGTTTCCGGCCACAAAAACCTTTTATTAACGATGACAATTTAGTGTACAGGCGTTAATAATACGCTAAACAAGAAAAAGTACGTTTCGCGAACTTTCCTTGTGAGCTAAGATATCTTATGCTTCTACTCCGTACTGCTCATAATAAGCATCGATTGCCTGTTTTAATTGATCATCAATCACTACTTTTCCATTATAAGGCTTTCCATATAAATGTTCAACTACTTCTTTCATTGTTACAATAGCTGTCGTTTTAATTCCGTAATTTTCTTCTATCTCTTCTAGGGCACTTTTCGTACCTTTTCCTCGTTCCATACGGTCAACAGAAACTACTAATCCTACCACATCAACATTTCCCTGTGCCAAAAGAATCGGCATTGTCTCACCAATTGAGGTTCCGGCAGTTGTAACATCTTCAATAATTACAACTTTGTCACCATCACTGATTGGACTTCCAAGAAGAATACCAGTATCACCATGATCCTTTACTTCTTTACGATTAGAACAGTATTTCACATCCTTATCAAAATGCTCGCTTATGGACATTGCAGTTGCAACACTGAGAGGAATTCCTTTGTATGCTGGTCCAAAAAGTACATCAAAATCAAGTCCATATGCATCATGAATCGCTTTTGCATAATACTCACCAAGTTTTCTTAGTTGAGCTCCAGTTCTGTAAAAACCAGTGTTAACAAAGAAAGGTGTCTTTCTACCACTTTTTGTTGTAAAATCACCAAATTTAAGAACTCCGCAATCAACCATAAATTCAATAAACTCTTTCTTGTACTGTTCCATAGTATTCTCCTTTATATTTCTCTTGTTATTTATATTAGGTACAACTTATACTATTAAAATTATTCAAATTTATTTGTACTTATAATATTACTCAAAATTAATACCTAAAAATTATTCTAAATTTATACTTATAAAATAATTCAAAATTAATTGTGCTTATAAACTCATTCTAAAAATTATCCTGCTTTTTTAAATATCTTTTTACCTAACAGGTTCAAACTGCTATCTTAAACTACAAACTGATTTTAGTCTTTCATAGATCTTATTTTACACATCCAATCAAATCATTAATATCACTTATTTGATTCTTTGTCATAAAGTTTTCGATTCCCTCAATAACTTCAATCGTAGCATATGGATTTATAAAATTAGCAGTACCAACTGCCACAGCCGTTGCTCCTGCCATAATAAATTCTAGTGCATCCTCCGCATTTTGAATCCCGCCCATACCAATGATAGGAAGCTTAACTGCATTCGCAACTTGATATACCATACGAACTGCAATTGGTTTAACCGCAGGTCCTGACATACCGCCAGTCTTATTTGCAATTGCAAATGCTCTGCGATTAATATCGATTTTCATACCAGTTAAAGTGTTGATAAGAGAAAGTGCGTCTGCACCACCAGCTTCTGCTGCCTTTGCCATTTCTGTAATATCAGTAACGTTTGGACTAAGCTTTACAATGACTGGCTGTTTCGCATGTCGTTTAATTTCGTCCATTATCATAGCAATCATCTTTGGATCTTGTCCAAAAGCAATACAACCTTCTTTTACATTTGGGCAGGAAATATTAAGCTCCAGTAAGTCCACTGCTTCCTCAGATAAACGTTCTACTACTTCAACATATTCCTTAACGGATTTCCCACAAACATTCACAATGACCTTGGTATCAAACTTCTTTAAAAATGCTAAGTCTCTTTCTACAAACATGTCAACACCAGGATTTTGTAACCCGATTGCATTTAACATACCACCATAGGTTTCAGCAATTCTAGGTACAGGATTTCCTGGCCAAGGAACACTAGAAACTCCTTTTGTTGTTACCGCTCCAAGACGATTTAAATCAACAAATTCACTGTATTCCATACCTGACCCAAAAGTTCCGGACGCTGTTGTAACCGGATTTTTAAATGTAACTCCTGCAATGGTAACTTTTGTATTCATTCTTTCCCTCATTTCTATGTGTGATATTTACGATTCCGATCGTTTGTACTGCCTTTATAATTCAATTTCATCCGCATAGAAAACAGGACCATCTTTACAGACTCTTTTATTATTGACATTACTATGGTGATCCTTATCCTTGGATTTACACACACAAGCAAGACAAGCGCCAATTCCACATGCCATACGCTCTTCCATAGATAATTGAGCTACCAGATTATGTTCACTTGCAAAATTTTTAACTCCACGAAGCATCGGAGTTGGACCACATGCAAAAATCATGCCATCCGTAATCCCATGCTCACGCATTGCATCGATGACATTTCCTTTTGTACCAACACTACCATCTTCGGTAGCAATGATTACTTCACCATATAACTTAAACTCGTCCACTAAGAATGTTTCAGAACGATATCCAAGTACTATTTGTTTTTTTCCAGGGAGATTTTTTGCGAGTTCTAACATCGGAGGAATTCCAATGCCACCACCAATTAAGATAGAATTAGATGTATTTTCATAGAAAAAGCCATTACCTAGCGGCCCCATAATTTCAATTTCGTCCATTTTTTTCGCTTCTGCTATTTCATTCGTACCTGCGCCTATAACACGAAAAACAACTCGTAACATAGTTTTCTCTTCGTTGATTTCACAGATACTAATCGGACGCGGAAGTAAACGACTTCCTTCTTTACAGTAAATAGAAAGGAATTGACCAGGTTTTGCAACCTTTGCAATGGATTCTTCCCTCAACCATATACTGTAGATACCATCACAGAGTAATTCATTCTCTATAATGACAGCTTTTGTTTTTTTAATTTCCGCCATGTATCACACCAAGCCTTTCCAAATGATATCCATAACATTGTATACGATAACCTTTAAAAACGCAACCGTTGATTTTTAAGATACCACTGGTAAATTTCTTCCTTTGCAAGATCAAAACTATAAAATACTTTAATTGCCTCCTGAGCGTTGCAGTAAACCTTCCAATATCCAGTAATCAAAAAATTCTTTCCATCTTTTTTGATAAACTCTAG
>DPVV01000316.1 GCA_003526525.1 Lachnoclostridium phytofermentans
GAACTTATTTGACGGTTACCATATAAAAGTTTGATAATGGTTATGTAATATTTGTAAGACAATCTTAAATTTTGTGACATATCATTACCATGAATATTGATTATTCTTAAGACTTATAGGTAACTGTTATACAGTTGTACTTTTTCCATTACCTTGTTATAATAAGGAATGCTGTAAATTGTAGATATCACCCAACCTATGAATGACAGATGTTTGGGCGCAGCAGATAGATAACTTTTCATCTGTTGCTTATGATACTTTACACTTTTTCAGATATAGTAATAAGAAATAAAAATGTACAGTTTTCATCGTTTAACACCTGTATGCTATTTTAGCTAAATAGCTTTGTTATAAAAAAACCGTACAGAAAAGAGGAAGAAATGAGAAATAAAAAATTAGTTGCGATGTGTTGTATAGGCTTACTTGCTATAAGTATGTCAGCTTGCAGTTCAAAGGGAAAACTAACGAATCTCACTTATGGAGAGGAATCTGCAGTTGAGGTATTTAATCCTCCAAACTACTCCTTAGAACAAAAGTTATTAGTATCAGGCAAGCCAACTTCAAGTGCTACGACAAAGCAGGAGTTATTTGGTTTTCAGTCCGATTTAATGGTAGATGATCAGATTATTTCAGATTATAAAAGGGATGAAACAATAGATTTTAGTGGAAATTATACGGATATGGAAGGTGTTATTACTTTTCGTGGGAATAACTACCGTAACAGTGCGGTATTTGGTACCGCAAATATTGTAGATAAAAAATTCGACCGTTCCAAGACATGGAGTATCGATACAGGGAAGTTAAAGAAAACGGTAGCAAAGGGTTATTGGCTTGGAAGCTGTTGGACTGGACAACCTCTGATTGTTCGCTGGAAAGATGAGACACGCAAAGCGATGAATCTATATGAGGATAAAAAGAACAAAGAAGGACTTGTGGAAGTTATCTATTCCACAGCTGATGGTAACATATACTTTATGGATTTAGATGATGGTAAGCCAACGAGAGATAAGATATCTCTTGGATTTCCAATCAAAGGAACAGGAAGTTTATATCCGTCTGAAGTTCCGCTTTATTTTGCAGGAGCTGGTGACTCTATGGGAGAAGACTGTGCCAGAACCTTTGTCGTAGATTTAATTCAGGGTAAGGTAATTTATGAATATGGATATGACGACGAGTTTTCTTTAAGAACTGACAATGATAAATTTCATGCATACGATTCTTCTCCGCTTATCGATGTAGCAACGGATACGATAATACAACCAGGTGAGAATGGAATTCTATATACAATGAAGCTTAATACAAAGTACGACGGTAAGAGTGTTTCCATTAATCCAGATAAACCAGTAAAGTGGCGTTATACTACAGATCGTAGTAGAGAAGAAGAAAACCGCTATTGGCTTGGTATGGAGTCATCTGCATCAATTTGGAAAGGATTCTTATACATCACTGATAATTGTGGTGATATGTTCTGTATCGATTTAAATACAATGGAAGTTGTTTGGGTGCAAGATACACTAGATGATACAAATGCATCTCCCGTATTGGAAGAAAGTATGGAAGATGGAACAGCATATATTTATATATCAACCTCACTTCATTGGACAGCAGATGAAAAACATAAAGGTGATATCCCACTAATGAAAGTGAACGCTGCAACAGGAGAAATTGTGTGGAAACGTAGTTATCCATGTGAAACAGTTTCAAATGTTTCTGGTGGTGTACAAGCGACCGCATTATTAGGAGATAAAAAGTTATCAGACCTTGTTTACTTTGTAATTGCTAGAACTGGTGGAAAAGACTCCGGAAAATTAGTTGCACTTAATAAATACACTGGTGAAACCGTATGGAGTGTTGATATGACAAATTACGGTTGGTCTAGCCCGATTGCATTATATGATAAAGATGGAAATGGATATGTAATCCTTTGTGATTCTACAGGAAATATGTATATGGTAGATGGTTTGTCTGGAAAATTATACGATACGATTAATTTAGGTAAAATAATTGAGGCTTCTCCTGCTGCGTTTGAAAATACAATCGTTGTTGGAACCAAGGGGCAAAAAATATATGGTATTACCGTAAAATAATTATAACGTAGAAGGTAAAGGCAGAGGTAGTAATATTGCGATTTATAAAAAGGCTTATTATCGGCTTCGTAATAGTCATCCTATTAGGGATTTGTCTTTATTTAAATTCTCCAAATATTGTTATAGTCTTTTTAAAACACACATGATAAATAGGCAGTCTCAAGAAGTTTTGCTTTTTGAGGCTGTTTTTTTAAAAAGGGTGAATTGGTAAGCTTATTTAATTGTCATGAAAAAGGAAAAGTACGCTTCGAGACCTTTTCCTTGTCTTAAATTGAGCATACCTGACAAGTTTGTGACTGCGCTGCAACCACAAACTTAGGATGCACAAATGGCAGCGCAGAAATGAGGTAACAATGGAAGAACCTTACTGTGATGAACCAGAGATTCCTATGAAGCTTGAAATACCGGAGTTAATTGTTGAATGGCAGGAGAGTGATATTACGTTCGAATCTGACACCTTCGATTTGTATATTGATCCAGAACAGATTTCTACTAATTTCATTCCTGTCTTAAAGTTTTATAAATGGAAAAAAGATAGTGTACATATAACAATCGCAGCGATATTCATAAGTATTATCTTAACGTTAGGGTTTCTTTGGTATGATAATTATGGGCCTTTAAAATCAAGATCAGTTTTTGATATGAATACTTTGGAAAATATATATTCATACGTTATTTATAATAATAATTATTATGAGAACATTATTTTAGATAAACATAGACTTCTCTATCAAGATGTTACAGATATATAAATATTATATGGTAAAGAACGGAAAAGGATTCAAATTGAATTTCCCTCAAATAATGAGAAATAACTAGAAGAGATTTATGAATCTCTTCTAGTTTGTGAAAAAAAACTTAGCATGTTAGCATACTATTTAGAGATAATATAGTGTTTTTAGGAGCAGTCCAAAAGGGAATATTTCCTTTTAGACTGCTCCTTTTATGTGGTTTGATTGCAGAGAATAAATTTAATTGAATTAATTACCCTATTCCGATATACAAGTGTACGAGATTTAGTTCCATAGTTGTAGTTTAGTCTGAATTGGAATATTAGGTTGCTTTAGGGCTTCTTTCAT
>DPVV01000328.1 GCA_003526525.1 Lachnoclostridium phytofermentans
GATTCCATACCATTTCCAGTAATCTGCATCTTGTACAAGACCACGATTGCTAGGTAAGCACACCTGCTCCGAAAAATCTAAAATAACCTTGCCACCCATATAATTTCTTACAGTCTTATAAGTACCGAAACTACCACTGTTCCATTTTTCTACAACAATCGGTTCACTGTACTTATAGTTTCCTGGTAACATCCAAATTGTATTACCAGCTTTTATTTTGGTCAGTGCAACTGTAAGCTCCATTGGAACAACAATTGTACCTTCTCCTATTTCTGATGCATTTGGTGATACAAAGATGTCTCCATCTACAACAGATTCCGGAGGTGTTGGTGTTGCTGTAGGTACAATGGTTGGTGCTACTGTTGGTGTTACTGTCGGCTTATCTGTTGGTGTAGGTGCTTCTGTTGGGACTATGGTTGGTGTTACTGTTGGTATTACTAGATCATCCAAAGATAGACTCATATAAAATAAATTAGCAGTATCTGCTTTATTTATCGCATATTTTATTCCAGCTAATACAGGAATTGTTAGAATACCCGTTTCTTCATTCCCTGTATACTTTATACCATTCACCTTTGCATTAACTTTACCAGTAGTATGGTTAAATACCATGGTATAAATACCATCTGCAGGCGAAGTAAAAACTATCTGTGTATCGGTTTCCATTTTTAAACATTCCGTAAGAGTCATACCATTGTATGTAACGGTACCTTTATTGTTCGCCAGATTAGCCAATCCTGGAAACAAATAGAAAGAACTTGTAAGTTTTTGTGTTGTAAAATTATGTGAATGATCTTCCCTCATTGGTGGTTGTGTTGGTGCTATCGTTGGCTCTATTGGAGATTGTGTTGGTACTATGGTTGGTTCTTCTTTTTTGTCTCCTAATCCGCCAACGGAAACTAATTGAGATGTATAATTCTTAATTTCTGCTTGTAACTCAGGAATAATTTCATAATTCGTATCTTCCGCTTCACTCAAAGTCCATTGAAAATCTCCACCGTTAATACGTCCTGCATAAGATTCAATCTTAGCTTTCGCTTCTTCTGCAGAATCTACGGAGTATGGATATCTTCTACTAGGATCGGTATCAAAGTTATTGTAACTTGTTTCTCCTTGTACGGTTACAACATCAGCTGGGATTTGCTCCTCTCTGCTCTTCACTGTATAGGCATCAATTTGTCCCGCGTCTGGTGTTGTCTCTTGATTTACAAATCGTTCCTGACCAATCATATAATTTCCAAATTCTTTAATAATACCGCCATTTTCTCCAGAGAAAGTTCCCTTATTGGTATAGTTACCTGTATTAGGATCATATTTATCGGTACCTTGGCCAGAAGAAAGCATTGGGTATTGGCAATTCCTAAAATAATTATTCTCTACAAATGCAGAAGCTCCCATTGCAGCTCCAATACCGTATTTTGATACGCCATCAAAATAGTTATTATAGATGTGTATACTTCCAAGTCTGATTCGTGGGTGACGTGAATCTGAATGGTCAAACCAATTATGATGATATGTAATAAAAAACTCTTGGGTTTCCGTCATTCCTGCTAGACTAGACTTACCCGAATCCCAGAAGTGGTTATAAGAAACCGTTACATTGGTGGAAAAACCTTTGATATCTACGGAACCGTCTCCCTTAACCTGGTCTGAAGCACGCCCTGGTTCCCCATAAAATAAATCATTGTTATGAACCCATACATTCTCATTTTTAGTATCCAATGAAATTGCATCATCACCAAACCACATGATTCCTAAGTTTCTAATCTCAATATTTTTACCTTCACGAACTAGAATCCCCCAGCCATAAGCTGTTGCATCGTCTCCGATACCTTCTAATGTCACGTTAGATGTTTTCTTTATATTTAATAAAGAGCCACTTACTCCAGCGGGAGTATCTACTTTACCAATCATACGAATGATAAGAGGCCTTGTATCTTTCCCTTTTTCTCTCTTTAGCATGATATCAGCAATACCAGTACAAGTCTCAGAACTAGAGCCTGTTATTACATCTAAAGTAACAGTGTCTTTGTTTTTATTGGTAAGATAAATAATCTGTGCGCCGTTTCTTACAGTTCCATCATTATTATATCCACCGGATCCGGTTTTGTAAGTTGAAAACTCTGAAAATGCAAATCCTTCTCTTGTATGTGCCGATACAATTAAAGTATCAGTTACCGCTGCACTCTCCTCAACTTCTATCCCAGATACAACAGGGACAATTTTAAAAACATAAATACCTTCCGAAAGCCCTACGGCATCAGCCCTATAGTAAGTTGGATATTCTCTAATTAATTCATTGTCTAACTTAACATAAGCAGTATCCGCTTCATTAGCATTCTTAACATACACTACATATCCGTCTACCCCGTCCATAGGCATCCACTTCACGTATGCAGATTCTAACCATCCACTACTTTCGATAAGGACAATGTTAGTACTAGATGCTTTTGCAACCAGACTAAGCGGCGATGGAATAATTGTTGTTAGCAACATTAATGCAGCTAAGAACATTGCTATCCGCCGTTTCAAATTTAACTTTTGCATTGAAACCCTCCTATAAATACATTATTAATCATTGGGACAAAGTCTAGTATAAAGGCTGACATGCTGTCATAGTCAACCTTTAATTCGTAAATGAAATTGTAAAAATAGGAGTAATATATAGGAGAAGGCTAATCTAGCATAGCCTTCTCCTAAAAAATGTCCTGTATCTAGTATCGAGGCGGGTTCCAAAGGTACCTCGCTTCAACACTTGGCATATAACCAATTACTCCTTTGCGTTTGCTTCGCGTCCAACCGAAACATTATCTTTTGTGCGATCACTTAGTGCTGGTACTGGATGATCCGTATCTTGATAACGATAATCCTCACCCTTAGAATCTATATAGGATTGTATCACTATATGCGTTGGCACTTCTTCCACTGGCTCATTTACAGCCTTCTGGAATTTGAAGAAATTCTCATCACTACTTAAGGAAGCTACATTTACATACTCTTCTTTTTTGGATGTGTTATGAACGGTATTTGCAAGAATATCACGTACATATGCTTTATTCTCGTGTAACGTTAATAGTTGAGGGAAATTACCATCTGGTATTACTTCCTGCCAATCTTTTTTCTCATATTTCTTTAGCATGTCTGCTGCCATATGAAGATGAGCAACTTCCTGATGAAAATGCTCTTCCCAGATACCTTTGATATAAAGGTCAGTTTCATCCTCAAAGCAAGAATAATAAAGATAACATTCGGTATACTCATGCATAAGCAAATTTTCTAAGAATGTTGTCTTAGTATCTAATAAACT
>DPVV01000141.1 GCA_003526525.1 Lachnoclostridium phytofermentans
AACCTGCCGGCACCATCTACGGTAGCGGCCTCATAAAGTTGCTGATCAATTCCCGAAATCGCGGCAACATAGATAATCGCACTCCATCCAAGTCCCTTCCACATTCCCCATGCTAACATCTTTAACCACATATGATTATTACTCATTAAGTAATTCACGCCATTATCTATAACGCCTAACTTAATTAGGATAGAGCTTAAAAAACCATCTGTAGAAAAGATAGAAAAGGCAACCGCAAATACTAATACCCAGCTGATAAAATTTGGAATGGTTGTAATTGTTTGAATAAATCTTCGTAGACGAAGACTCTTAATCTCACATAAAAATATAGCAAATGCCATAGCACACCAACTGGTTGCAAGTCCTAAACCACTCATGGCCAGAGTATTTCTCAAAACCCTTACGATATCTCCTCTAGTCGATTTATTTTGAAATAAATATGTAAACCACTTAAATCCAACGAATTTATCCAGAGATAAAGAATCACCTGCTTTATAATCAAAGAAAGCATAGCGCCATCCGAACAATGGTAAATAAGAAAATACAAAGCAAAGAATAAGAAATGGCATGATTAATAAAAATAACTTATATTTGGTTTCCATTTCGTATTTTTCATTCTTATCTGGTTTTGGTAATAAAATTAATAAGAATATTGAGGTCAACAAAATAAGAACTGCAAGTACAATAAAAATAAGTAGAGCATTGCTTTCCATTGGCTGAACCTTATCTGGATTGGAGGTCCCTTTGATATCAATTTGTGCCCACCGTATTCCATAAGCTCCTATTAAAGCTAGTACTGTACCAACTACATTAAGTATGTTACCTTGCTTTTTCATCTTAAGGCACCCTGGTGATAAGCATCCACCTACCGCACAAAGTATAAATCCAATACAGACTATCATGCTGGAAAGAAATAAAACTTGGGTAGTCATTGTCCCAACCCAACCCTTACTAAATGCCCTCCCAAAATTCTGGGTCAACCGTGAGTAAAAAAATCCACTGGTGAATATAGATAAATTTTTACCAATTAATCCACTAATCCGTGAAGGATTAATTGCAGGAATGAATAGAAGAATCACACCTATGAGACTACTGATCAGTTGAATAAAATAAAGACTACTCGTAACTTTTTTTACCTTCATACTATTCTTTCTCCTGTCTGATAACAATTTTTCTGTTGTAAATCCCACTTAGTTACTGTTATTCGTATACTGAATAAACAAAATACACATATATAATTTTACACTATACAATATGGAAATAATAGGTTATAATTGGTATAAAGGATGTCCTTTTTGGTACGAAATTTTTTCGCTATTCATAACATTTTACAAAAATAGGTAGGTGTTCTATGTCCAGCAATAGTAATAGTGTTTACAAATACTTAGGTAATACTGAAAAAGATGGAATCATTGCTTGTGGTTACATAACTAATCCATCGAACAATACGCAGGTTGAGGTGAAAAACCCCTATTACAGTTGCTTTATTGTTTTAAAAGGGAAAGGGGAATACAGTGATGAGTTTGGTCGAAAATACAAGCTATCTCCTGGAAAATTAGTTCAACGTTTGCCAGGAATCAGGCATAGCATTGTGATAAATTCGAATATTCAATGGAAAGAATATTTTATAAGTTTTGGTTCAAGTACCTACTATGCTTTGTTATCCATGGGGCTGTTAGATCCGAATTTTCCAGTGCTAGATTGTGTTATTTCAGAAGACACTCAAAATGAATTTGACGAATTGCTATCACTATTAGAACATGCTGAGAATCATATGTTATTTTTTATCTCCCAACAAATGCAAAATTGTATTCTAAAGCTTCTTTCAAATACTCAAATTACAACTAGGCAAAAAAGAATAATTTCAAAAGCAAAGGACTTATTAAGTAGTAATTTAAATGTAAATTATACAGAACGTGACATAGCTGATATCCTAGGAGTTGGGTACGAAAATTTTCGTAAAACTTTCAGGAAAGATGTTGGAATTTCTCCTATGGTTTATCGCAATCAGCAACGAATGTATGCTGCAAAAACGATGTTACTTAGTGAATTAACAACCGCAGAAATTGGCGAGCGTCTCGGTTATACCGATGCATTTACTTTCTCCAAACAATTTAAAAAACACTGCGGAGTCTCTCCTAGTGTTTTTAAAAAGGAGAATATTAAACAAGTATTTTAATTTTATCAAATTTATCAATTATGACTATCAAGACAAAAAAATGAACCTCGCAAACTTTACTTTCATAAACAATTAAAATACGCTTTGCAAACATTTATTTGTCACGAAGTAAGAAGGAGGGTTTCCCCTCCTTCTAATTTGTAGTTATATAGTTTAGTAATATTAAGAATTCAGACTTTGAATACCTCTGCTTAATTACCAAAGTTTTGTTTTAGCTTGATTTTATTCTCTATCTTAATTCTTTTTCTATATTGGTAATCTCTGCCTCTGTATTATCTTCAATAAATTGGATTACATTCTCAATCACACTATCTGCTAAGGATGCAACACCAGTAACGCAAGCCACTGCAATTACAATCGTTTGATGAATATCTTGTTCCTCAATCTCAACAACGGAAACATTAAAATGATTTCTTATCTTCGCACACAAACTCTTTACAATCATACGTTTTTCCTTTAAGGAATGTACCCAAGATGCATACAATGTTATTTTTACAGTTCCTATAAACATATCGTAATCTCCCATTACCTGATATAATTCATTACCCTCTCTCTACTATACACAGTTTCTTTTACAATATAACAAAACTTTGAATTCATTGATACCATTTTGATACATACCAAATTGCATCATTTTCTTCCTCCTACATAGGTATCCTTTTAAATCGCTGTAGTGGATAATTCATCTCTGTGCAAAGTTCACCTTCCACAAACCCCATTTGTTGATAAAACTCTCTTGCTGCCCCACCTTTTTGATCCTCTTTTCGAAATGTTACTACGACAATTTCCTTCTCTTGATTAAGATTACACAACATTTCATTGACCAAACGTGTAGCAATTCCAGTGGTACTCTCCATCCCCAAGCTTATCACCGCGACGATGTTTTTTCCCTATTAAATTCCGATTCTTATCATAAAGATCGAAGTATTCCTCGTACCTTTCACTCTCTTTTTCCATAGAAGGCTCCTTTTCTAATTCTCTAAGTTTTCTGAAGCATTTCTTTATTAGCTATTGATTAACTTATTTTAGCAAAATTAATGATAGAATGGTAGTCTTATTATGAACTAAGTTAAACACATAAAACGCGTCAAACGAGCTCAGAAAACCTGTCAAAAGTGTCAAACTCTACATTTCTTCTGGACAATCAATACCCAATAATCCCATAGCATCTTTTATAGTTTTTTGTGTAAGTTCTACAGCAATCAAACGTGCATCCCTTAAGTTTTCATCTGCATTTAGAATATTGCACTCATGGTAAAACTTATTAAATGCAGTAGATAATAAAATCGTATATCGAGCAATCACAGAGGGTTCAAATCGGTTCGCTGCTTCATAATTTCTTAAACTTCCGATTTCCAAGAAAATAATAAAAAAGAACCCTAAAAGATTGCTATCATAGCAAAATCTAATACGGTTCTGATGATAAGTCTAATAGTAACAGGACCGCATAGAAACAAGACGTACCTTTCTTGCAACTATGCGTTTCTTACGCTTCGTTACAAGAGCCTACGTCTGCATCTACGTCTTAAACTATTGCGAAATCCCATTAACATATTATCCATTCCTTTCCAAATATTTAAGTTAGTTTAGCATATTATACTTTTTCTTGCAAGGGAATTGTAATCTTGCGAACTAGTTGTATTCATGCGAATTCGTTTATATTTATTATTTAACTGGCTTTAACTGAAACTTCATCATCACAGGATTATGATCCGAATATAAAAAACCATTGTCTATTGTTTCTATACTATTAAGCTCTACATTATCAGAGATTAAAAATCCATCCACCATCGTAACAAAAGAAGTTTCTTTGTTATATGGTGTATCCGCATTACGGCAGGATGGCGCTAACATTCCTCTCAATTCTTCAGATAATATATCATATGCAACCATAATACCGGATGGAAGTAGATTGGATGGAAATGGCTTTGCCCAATTTTCTTCCATCACAGGAGTGTGAAAGATGGATGGAGAATCACCTAACAAATCTTGATTAAAATCTCCTCCGCAGATAATATAATTACCTGCTTCTAAATCACTCTTAATATCCTCGCTTAACATCTTTATCTGATTGTTTACAATACTTTCATCCTTAGTATATGCAGAAAGATGTACATTATAAAGACATAAGTATTTCCCATTCTCCACCATGATTCTTGATATTGTATAGCATCTGTCTAAATCAATAAGCTTATAAACAGAAGTATCAATCGGTAAACTGCGTCTTACTGAATCTATGATCGGAAACTTAGATATTGTACTCATCCCTGATTTCGTCTTCCCATGTGGCTCTAAAATTGGATAAATTAAATACGGAGAATCGTAGTTAACTGCAAATGCTGAAGAGATATCATCAAATGCATCAAGTATCATCTCATTCTCATTCACTCCATAACTTCTCGTGGCCTTCAGATCTACTTCCTGTAAGAATATAAAATCTGTATCCTTACTCTTTATTACATCAATACTACCATTGATATTATCAATCGCTGCTTGCTTATTATATGCTCTAGAGTACTTTCCACCATCCATAAAGAAACTATAGTCTGAAGAATAAGCTCCAAAACCAATGTTATAGGTTAAAATAGAATACTCAGTATCTAAAGTCACATCCTGTTTTTTAGCCTTACCTTTTGTATAAACATTTAATTTTTGATTATCTTCAATTCTATGATAAGTTAGGAATACATAAGCAACATAACTTAAAATCACAGTGAAAATAATACCAAGAACTATGCCTGCTATTTTCAATATTCTTACTATTCTCATACGGAATAATTCCCCTCCCAATTCGTTATGTATTTTGATTAACAATTATATTTATTATAATCGATAAAACAAAATACGTAAACAAAAATTGAGTTCTACTTAACAACATTACCTGCAACATTTAACACAATAGTATGTTTTTCTATAAGAGAGCATGCTAGCCTCTTTATAGAAAAATATACTATTCTCTTTCTTAAAATATAGGTAATTATTTGTTACTATTTTGTTCCACTCGAAACTTCACAATTTCAGTAATTAATTCTTTTGGAAGCGGTTTGCTAAGCGGAAATTGAATTGCTCCTTTTGAATATTTATAATCACCAAGCTTATGTTTAAATTGTTCCACCCCATCTGCCCCAGGATAAAACCCAATATGAGCTTTATGCAAAGCAAAATGAACTAAGTTACCATTCAAATAAAAGGTAGGCATTCGCCAGCTTATCTTCTCTGTAGCTTCCGGTGCTGCTTCTTTTATAATATTTCTTATTTCTTGTAATCTAAGTTGTAGCTCCAATGGATACTGAAGAATATATTGGTCAATCTCATTCATCTATTCTCTCTCCTAACGTAATTCATTTCGATTCAAACCTATTTTATCATAAAAGTATAATTATTTCTTCTTATAATTTCCTTACGAGAAAGAATTAATTCAGTTACCTTAACTTACCCTTTAATTGCTCCTTGCGTCAGGCCATCTACGATTTGATTACTAAAACAACAATAGATCAGAATGGACGGTGCTATTGCTATAACAATCGCTGCAAACATCTGAACATAATTGGTTGCATATGGCCCAACGAAATAAGTTAACGTTACTGGCAGAGTCTTTTTTTGAACGTCTGAAATAAATACCATAGCCATTAAGAGTTCATTCCAGTTGTTCACAAAGGTCATTAATCCAGTTACAAATAATCCAGTTTTCGCAAGTGGTAATGCAATATGAAAGAAACATCGATAGATTGAACAACCGTCGATGCATGCTGCTTCAAACAATTCAGATGCCATTCCTTTAAAAAAGTTAGTCATTATAAAAATTGTCATTGGCAAAGAGAATGTGATATACGGTAAAATTAATCCTAATAACTGATTTGTTAAATTCAGCTTTGAAAACTGAATAAACAACGGTATTAAAACACAATGAACCGGTATCATCATGCCAATAAGAAAATATGTCATAGCCGGTCTAGATAGTTTCCACCTCATTCTAGCAATTGCAAATGCAGCCATAGAACCAATTAACATACTTGCAATTAGCGTTATCACACAAACAATTAACGAATTTAATGTTGCTACGCCTAAATTACCACTATTCCATGCAACATAATAATTGTTCCATTGGAACACTTTAGGTAATTGAAACGGATTGACAAAAACCTCTGCATTGGTTTTAAAGGATACCGAAACCATCCATAAAAATGGTAGAACATACAATAGTGCAAAGACGGATAGTAATAGATAGATGATGATATTACTAAATTTTAATCGTTTCACCATACACCTCCTACATCTCATAATTCTTTACTTTTATACTACGGTTAATTACAACTGTTACAATCAGACACATCAATAAAAGAACTACTCCAATCGCATTGGCATAACCATATTTAAAATATTGAAATCCTTCATTATATAAATGAGTTGCTAAGACGTCTGTTCGATGATTCGGTCCGCCTTGCGTCATATTATAAACTAAATCAAAGAATTTCAAGGAACCAATACAGTTAAGAGAAAGTGTTGTTGCTACCATAGGTTTAATTAAAGGTAAGGTAATAGTAAAAAAGCTTTTAAATTTGCTAGCACCATCTATGTAGGAAGCTTCATAAAGTGTTTTCGATATTCCGGAAATCTGAGCCATGTAAAGCATCATTGTAGTACCTGTATACTGCCATAAGGCAACAAAAGCAATGACCCACATTGGTAAAACAATAAACCCTTTCGTGTCCATTAGCCAAAGTGGTCCTTCTACACCAAAATAAGCAATAATTTGATTAATACCAATCTTCGGATTAAAAAGAAAAGACCATAACAACCCAAGTGCAGCAGAAGACAGTACTGCCGGTAGATAGTATATATTCTTAAACAGATTTCTACCTCTCTTAATATTAGTTAATATTCCTGCAAGGATAAGTCCTAATATCTGCTGCGTTATTGCAGAAAAAAGCATAAAAAACAAAGAATTTTTAAGGGCTGTCCTCATAATCTTATCTTTTACAAAAAGTCGTTTAAAATTATCGAAAGCAACAAATTTAGGAGACGTTAATGCATTCCAATCACATAAGGAATAATAGAAAGTCTGACATATTGGGATCAATAGGATTGCTGTAAACATAAGTAATGCCGGTGTTATAAATAAGATGATAGCCAATTTATTTCGAAAGATTTTATCCAAACAACTACCCCCTAATCTGATAAAAAGCAGATTACCTTAAATTTTTTACCAAGTTGGGCTGTCGCAACTGCGACAGCCCAACCTTTCTATTATCTTACTTTTTCCATACATGCTCTTTATAGAAATCCTGAACATTTTGGAATGCTTCCTTTACCGAAATACTTCCTAAGAATAAATCAACCATAGAATTATCAAATGTATCCCCTGCCTCTACGGAAGCTAATGATTCATTATAAAAGCCAAGAGTACCGGTCGATTTTGATAAGATATCCATAACATAACTAAGCTGTGCTGGCGCTTTTTCTTTATCGTATTCTACCTTAATAATTGGAATCTTTCCTCCTACTTCGGCAGTATACTTTTGCGCTGTCTCATCTGTAAAACATTTCATAAGTGCTATGCAAGCGTCCTGATTTTTCGTTTTTGAACTCATAACTAGATTATCTGTTTTAACAATCATACGATTAGGATCAGCCCCACCTTCGATTGCTGGGAAAGAAAATACTCCACACTTTGGCTCCATATCTGGATTGTTACCATTAATCTGACCAATTGCCCAAGATCCTTGTACTAACATGGCAGCTTCGCCATTATAAAAACTTGCGGTTGCATGATCATTCGAATCTCCTGCTGCTGTTTTTTGAAAGTACTTTGATAATTCAACTAACTTTTCACCAGCATTTATAAAAGATTCACTCGTCCAATCTAAAGTCCCCGCATTTACTCCAATTAAGTTATCTGGTCCACCAGCTCTATCACAAAAATAGCCTGCTATCATTGATAAGCACCATGCGGTACCTGCCGAACAAGAAATTGGTGTGTATCCAGCACCTTGAATCTTTTCGCAAGTAGCAATCCACTCCGTGAATGTTGTCGGAACCGTAGCCCCTGCTCTTTCGAATATTTCTGTATTATAAAAAACCAAAGCTGCTGCAAAGTTTGTTGGAATTGCATAAATTTTTCCATTGTATGTCATTCTCTCGAAAATACCTTCTGTAAAGGAATCGTACCATTTCGAT
>DPVV01000143.1 GCA_003526525.1 Lachnoclostridium phytofermentans
TTATAAGAGCCTCAATAAGAACAATGAAGAACTCTGCGGAGACAAAGTTGAGATTTTAAAAACCAAAGATTCAAATATAATCATACTGGCGGATGGAATGGGTAGCGGAGTAAAAGCAAATATCCTCGCTACTCTAACTTCAAAAATTCTTGGAACCATGTTTTTAAATGGTGCCGGGATTGAAGATTGTGTGCAAACAATTGTTAAGACCTTACCAGTATGTCAGGTTAGACAGGTGGCTTATTCTACATTTAGCATTCTTCAAATTTTCAAGTCTGGAGATGCTTATTTAGTAGAATTTGATAACCCTGCATGCGTATTTATTCGTGATGGTGCACTATTGACAGTGCCTTACAAAGAACGTATTATAGAGGGTAAGTGCATTCGTGAATACCGTTTTGAGGTTGCCTTAAATGATTGTTTTATTCTAATGAGCGATGGACTAATTCATGCTGGCGTTGGAAAAGCCTTAAATTTTGGCTGGACCTGGAATAATATGGCAATGTACTCTGTACAGGCAACAAACTCAACTCTCTCTGCATCACGTTTGGCTTCTATCCTTAGTAAGGCCTGCGATGATTTGTATATGCAATCACCAGGCGATGATACTACAGTTGCGGTTGCCAGAGTCATAGACTCAAAACCAGTGCATTTATTCACCGGCCCCCCATTAAATCCGGTGGATGATAACACAGCGGTTTATGCATTTTTAGAAGGTACTGCTACACGAATCGTTAGTGGCGGTACTTCAGCAAATATCGTTGCTCGTGTACTAGATCGTCCGATACACACTTCCTTAAACTATACCGATCCAAATATGCCTCCGATAGGATATATTGACGGGATTGATTTAGTTACAGAAGGGGTATTAACACTGACACGTGCCCTAAAGCTTATGCGAGAATATGTAGAAAAAGAAGTAAATGAAGACTTCTTCTTAGAGTTAGATAAGGATAATGGCGGTTCTAAAATTGCCAAAATAATAATCGAAGAATGCACGGAGCTTCATCTTTTTGTTGGTCGTACCATGAACGAAGCTCATCAAAACCCTAGTCTTCCTTTTGACTTAAGTATTCGTATGAATCTAGTTACCCAGATTATTGATATCGTTCATAAGATGGGAAAGGAAGCTATTGTTAAGTACTATTAAATTGTTTTGACCGCGAAAATCGGTCTGGAAAGGTAAGGAACTACATATGTTACAAACAGATAATGACATCGGAACCATAAAACACGAGGTACTCTTTGAGGTTGCTAAGCTGGCATTTCAAAAAGAATTAGCAGAGAAGGAAGATATTCTTCCTTTTGAGATGATACCAGGACCACAAGCTAATTTTAGATGCTGTGTCTATAAAGAACGTGAAATCATCCGCCAAAGAATTCGTCTAGCGCAAGGAAAGTCCCCATCCTTAAGTCATGATAACAGCAACATCGTACAGGTCATCTCCTCTGCATGTGAAGAATGTCCTATTACACGATTTCTTGTAACAGACAATTGCCAGAAGTGTATGGGAAAACGCTGTCAAAAGGCTTGTAACTTTCAAGCGATCTCAATGTCTCACGACCGTGCTCACATCGATCCAGCAAAATGTAAAGAATGCGGAAAATGTGCGTCTGCCTGTCCATACAATGCAATCGCTGATTTAAAACGTCCATGTAAGAAAAGCTGCCCGGTTGATGCAATCTCTATGGATGAGAACAATATTGTAGTCATTGATGAAGAAAAATGTATCAATTGCGGACAATGCATTAATAACTGTCCATTTGGTGCCATCTCTGACCGCTCCTTTATGGTAGATGTTATTAACTTATTAAATACAGATAAGCCTGTTTATGCTATGGTCGCACCTGCTATTGAAGGTCAGTTTGGTGCCACTGCTTCTACCGGTGTAATGACAGAAGCATTAAAACAGTTAGGTTTTACCGGTATATACGAAGTTGCTCTTGGAGCAGATTTAGTTGCAGCTTCTGAAGCAGAAGAATGGGCAGAGGCCTATAAAGAAGGAATGAAAAAGACAACCTCATGCTGTCCTGCCTTTGTTAAGATGATTAAAAAACATTATCCTAGTTTAGTTGAACATATCTCCAGTACTATTTCACCTATGCAGGCAACTGCCAAATACATCAAGGCTATTCATGAAGATGCCATCACTGTCTTTGTTGGTCCATGTATTGCAAAGAAAGGCGAAGTACTCGATCATATCGCAGAAGGCGGAACTGATTATGCTCTAACCTTTGATGAATTATACGCTATGCTACGCGCGAAAGATATTAGCCTTGAGGCAATTAGTGATAACATACAGCATGGTAGTATTTTTGCTAAGAACTTTGCTGTAGCTGGTGGAGTAACTGCTTCTGTAGTGGAGGCCTTAAAGGAAAAAGGAATTGATGCTCCAATTACAGTAGCTGGTTGCAACGGAGCAGCGGAATGTAAAAAAGCGCTCACACTTTTAAAAGTCGGAAAATTCCCCGGGGATTTTATGGAAGGAATGTGCTGTGAAGGTGGTTGCATCAACGGACCTGGAAGTATCTTAACAGGAAGATTTGCAGCTCAAAATCGTGCGAAACTTCTAAGTACCGCAGATGATCGTAAGATTTATGATACGGTAGATTCTTGTCAGGATTTAAATATCCAGATGCATCGCCACTAGTTTGCTAGCTTCCATAATGCTTTACTAATTGGTCAATAAAAGTAGATTAAGTAATCATAATATAATAAAAGAGGCAAATATTATGCGTTAGAGAAGCGATGTGCTCTCATAACCATACCATTTGCCTCTTTGTTTTTCAATAAGCTCGTTATATTTTTATCATTATATGGATCACATAAGAATTCATATAAATTTATATATTACATATTATTTATAAGTATTTTTGTAAATTTTAAACATTTAATGTGCAATTGTACGAATTATAGTGCTAATTTTGAACTTTCAATTCCATAATTCTTCTTGTATTTGTTTAAAATCCATGATAATATATGTTCTAGTTGATAAATTTTTATCAATCTTTTATTCACCTATTGGAAATTAACCGACAGTAAGCTGTCGCTTTTCAAAAAGTATGGATTACGAAAGGAGCTACCTTATGTTAGGGCAAGACGAAAAAGGGCTCATTGATAACATCCTCACAGCCCATGACTATAATAAGTCACATGTAATAGCGATTATGCAAGAAGTACAGAAAGTATATCGTTATTTACCGGAGGAAGTACTTTGTTACATAGCAGAAAAACTAAAGTTAAGTGAAGCAAAAATCTATGGAGTTGCAACCTTTTATGAAAACTTCTCCTTAGAGCCAAAAGGGAAATACGTAATAAAAGTTTGTGATGGAACTGCCTGCCATGTTAGAAAATCCATCCCTATTTTGGAGGAATTCCGTAAAGTTCTTGGCGTTACCGATAAGAAGCCAACCACAGATGACATGATATTTACCGTGGAAACAGTATCCTGCCTTGGCGCATGCGGCTTAGCACCAGTATGTACGGTAAATGATGTCGTTCATGCTGCAATGACGCCAGAAAAAGCAAAAGCACTCATTGAACAGTTAAGAGAGGAGGCTCTCCAATGTTAATTAGAAACCGAGAAGAATTGGACGCGTTAAAAGTCCGCTACCAAAAGTCTCTTAAGAGCCAATACAAACAGATTCTTATCTGTGGTGGAACTGGCTGTGTTGCTGGTGGTTCCTTAAATATCTATGCCAGACTAAAAGAGCTTATCGAAGAGGGAGGGCTTAATGTTTCCGTATCCCTAAAAGATGAGCCTCATGAAGCTGTAGGATTAAAAAAGAGTGGATGCCATGGTTTTTGTGAGATGGGGCCTTTGCTTCGTATCGAACCTGCAGGAATTCTTTATATCAAGGTGAAAGTAGAAGATTGTGAAGAGATCGTAGAGCAAAGTATTCTAAACGATGAATTGGTAGAAAGACTTCTGTATAAGGATAGCGATGGTAATTCCTATAAAAAACAAGAAGATATACCTTTTTATAAGCAGCAAACGCGTGTTGCCCTAGAACACTGCGGACATATCAATGCAGAATCAATTAACGAATACATAGCCATGGGAGGGTATCAAGCAGTCGCAAAAGCTCTCTTTGATATGTCCTCGGAATCTATTGTAGATGAAATCTCCGATTCCTATCTACGAGGTCGCGGAGGCGGTGGATTCCCAACCGGAAGGAAATGGGCCCAGGTGCTTCGTCAAACCGAAGAAACCAAATACGTGGTTTGTAATGGTGATGAAGGTGACCCAGGTGCTTTCATGGACCGTAGTATGATGGAGGGTGATCCTCATCGAATGATAGAAGGTATGATCATCGCAGGTATTGCAACAAAAGCACATTATGGTTATATCTATGTTCGTGCAGAGTATCCACTTGCGGTACATCGTTTGGAAACAGCAATCGAACAAGCAACTAGCTTAGGATTACTTGGTAATAATATCTTAGGTTCTGGATTTTCCTTTGAATTAAAAATAAGCCAAGGAGCAGGTGCCTTTGTTTGTGGAGAAGGATCTGCTTTAACCGCATCCATCGAAGGTAACCGCGGTATGCCTAGAGTAAAGCCACCTAGAACGGTAGAAAAGGGATTATTTGAGAAGCCTACCGTATTAAATAACGTAGAAACCTTCTGTAATGTACCATCGATCATCTTAAAAGGTGCAGACTGGTATAAGACCTATGGTTTGGAGAAAAATCATGGAACAAAAGCATTTGCCTTAACAGGTAATGTAATGAATACCGGCTTAATTGAAGTACCAATGGGTACTACCCTTCGTAAAGTTATCTATGATATTGGCGGCGGTGTAAAGGGTGGTGAGTTTAAAGCGGTACAAATTGGTGGTCCATCTGGAGGTTGTCTTGTATTAAATGCTGATAACGACCATCTTGATATGCCACTTGACTTTGATTCCTTGAAAAAAGTAGGTGCAATGATAGGTTCCGGTGGTCTTGTTGTTATGAACGATAAGAGCTGTATGGTAGAAGTCGCTAGATTCTTCATGAACTTTACCCAGAACGAGTCCTGTGGAAAATGTGTACCATGCCGTGAAGGTACCAAACGAATGTTAGAACTTTTAACCGATATTGTTGAGGGAAGAGGTACACTCGAACATATTGATCTACTAGAAGAATTAGCCGAAACCATCTCTGCTACTGCACTTTGCGGCCTTGGTAAAACAGCTGCATCTCCTGTTGTTTCAACAATTAAGTACTTTAGAGACGAATACATTGCCCATGTCGTTGATAAAAAATGTCCTGCCGGTCAGTGTAAAGCATTAGTAACCTTAAAGATTGTCCCTGACCTTTGTAAAGGATGTACGAAGTGTGCTAGACTGTGCCCAGTCTCCGCAATATCCGGTGAGGTTAAGAAGCTACATCGTATCGATGCAAAGAAGTGTATCAAATGTGGAGCTTGTAAGGATAGCTGCAGCTTTAAAGCAATTATTGAGGAATAGGAGAAAGGAGAATAACGATGGCAAAATATATGATTATTGATGGCAACCGAGTGGAATTTAACGATGAGCCTAATATCCTTGCTTTAGTTCGTAAAGCAGGAATCGATCTTCCTACTTTCTGTTACTATTCTGATTTATCCATCTATGGTGCTTGCAGAATGTGTGTAGTAGAAGATCAATGGGGTGGCATTATTGCCTCCTGCTCTACTCCTCCAAAGGATAAGATGGAAGTTAAAACAAATACTCCGAAGCTACATCAACATAGAAAGATGATATTAGAGTTACTACTTGCTGCACATTGCAGAGACTGTACGGTTTGTGACAAAAACGGAAAATGTCGCCTTCAAGAGTTAGCTCACCGCTTTGGAATTAAGTCTGTCCGTTTTGAAAATAAGACGGAAGAAATGGAACTTGATACTTCCTCCGCCTCCATTATTCGTGACCCAGGGAAATGTATTCTCTGCGGAGACTGTGTTAGAATGTGTAACGAAATTCAGAATGTAGGAGCTATTGACTTTGCTCACCGCGGTGCTAAAATGATAGTAAGTCCTGCATTTAATAAAAAAATTGCAGAAACCAATTGTGTAAACTGTGGTCAATGTGCTGCCGTTTGTCCAACCGCTGCGATTACTGTAAAATCAGACTTAAAGGAAGTTTGGAAGGCTATCTACAACCCTAAGAAACGTGTTGTTGTCCAAGTTGCTCCTGCCGTTCGTGTAGCTCTTGGAGAAGAGTTCCATATGAAGGCCGGAGAAAATGTCATTGGAAAAATTGTGGCTGCACTTCGAAGATTAGGATTTGATGCGATATTTGATACCTCTGTTGGAGCTGACCTAACTATTATGGAGGAATCGAAGGAGCTATTAAAGAAGCTTGAATCCGGTGACAACAAATATCCACTCTTTACTTCTTGCTGCCCAGGCTGGATTCGCTACGCAGAAACGAAACATAAAGAGTTACTTCCGTACATTTCAACCTGCAAATCTCCAATGGAGATGTTTGGCGCTGTAATTAAAGAGCACTTTAAGGGACTTGATTCCACAGAAGGTGTTGAAACGGTTTCTGTAGCAATTATGCCATGTACCGCAAAGAAGTATGAAGCTTCCCGAGATGAGTTTAAACGAAATAACATCCCTGATGTAGACTACGTAATCACAACCATAGAACTCGTAAAGATGATTAAAGAAATCGGTATCCAGTTTGAAGAACTTGATCCAGAAGCTCCAGATATGCCATTCTCACTATACTCTGGTGCAGGTGTTATCTTCGGTGTGACTGGTGGTGTTACAGAAGCTGCTGTTCGCCGTGTTGTCGCTGATAAGAGCCCAAAATCATTAAAAGATATTGAATTCTTAGGTTTGCGTGGTATGGATGGAGTAAAGGTTTGTGAACTTCAGGTGGAAGAGGACTCGATTGTCCGCATCGGTGTTGTCAGTGGTTTAGCAAATGCAGAGGCTCTCATTGAAAAGATTGAAAGCGGGGAAGAACATTTTGACTTTGTTGAAGTAATGGCATGCCCTGGTGGTTGTATAGCTGGTGCTGGTCAGCCATTTAGTCACAAGGAAGAAAAAAATGCCCGTGCATCAGGTATGTACAAAGCGGATAAGGTTTCACAGATTAAGAGATGTGAAGAGAATCCTCTAATGCTCTCTTTGTACAACGGTCTATTAAAGCACCGTACTCACGAATTGCTACACGTATCCTATCGAAAGGAAGATTAATCTTCCAGAAATGAGGTCACCTATGCTGATTAACATTTGTATTGGCAGTGCCTGCCATTTAAAAGGTTCCTACAACGTAATAACCGAAATACAGCAACTCATGGAAGAAGACAGCTATGGCTCGCAGATTGAATTAAAGTCCGTGTTTTGTCTTGGCCATTGTCAGTCCGGCGTTTCTGTCCAGATTGATGATGAACCTACTATTTACAGTGTAACTAAGGAGTCTGTCAAGGATTTCTACTATAATACTGTTATCCCTAAGTTAAAGGGAGAACTTTAATTAGAGTTGTTTTCAGGAAATGGCATAGCTTACAGCTATGCCATTTCCTCATTTTTTTATATGCTATTTGTGAAGATATATCTTTACTCATATTTCTCAAGAAATTTTTCAATAAATGCATATGATTTGGGTGCATTTTTTTTTGTTATTTCTGGACTAATAAAATAATTTTGAAAGGTCTCTGCGAAATACTCCGTTGGAGAGCTTGTAAAGTATTTCGATAAGCCAGACGCTGCACTTTCCTGATTAAAAACATCATTAAACCCTTCCGTAAACGATTGGTAGCTATTTAAGGCATCCAATGCATGGCCTATCTCATGTAAAGTACACGAATCAATTGAAAACTCTTCATTTTTTATGTAAATTCGCTTTCTATAATAAATCGTTAGTCCTATCGTGTTTTCAACACCGCTATGATACACTTCTTCTAAGCTTCTCGGAGTGATGATTAGGTACCATTTATCTTTATTTAGTGCTTCCAAAGCCTTCGCAGGTATAAGTCGCAAATACTCCATGGCTTGATCTGCCCATCTTTCACTAGCCCCATCTTCTAGCCATATAGTGTAACCTTCATATACTTTTTTTCTCTTTGGAACTTCGTAAATATCAAAACTTCCTGACTTTTCTACTCTCTGCTCTAATTCTTTAATGTAGGTTTGATATTCACTTAATTTTTCAGGCTCATAATCTAGAAAATGATTATATTTCTCGAGAACCCTATTCATATTAAGATTCTGATTTGTTAATACCACGATTTCCTCTGATTGTTCAGAGACCTGTTGTTTTAGTGAAGATTGCTCACGAGATAACTGTTCTTTTTGACTGGTAAGATTCTCGTTTGTCGTATTCAATGTTTGGTTTTCTGAGGTTAATCGGTTATTTTCATTCTCTAATCCTTCCAACCTGCTAATCTCATTGTCACGTACCATAATTGCATCATACGCAAATACTAACTGTTCACTATTACTGTGAATGATGTGATTTAAGTATAATAACGTGACAATATTGGTTGTTGTGAGTGTAAAGATTACAAGAAATAAAATCAAAATTTTATTTTTTCTCATAACAAGCCCCCTAAATAATTGTTTGGCATTTGTAACTAGACAGCCTCTTTTCTCTTCTTGTGATTTCTTCCTATCTATTATTTTATGGGATTGCTGTACAAAACGCAATGACTTATCTCATCGAAAGAAATTGCTTTTTGTAAAAGAGATGAATTTAACCTAATAAAATTAGTTCACATAGCTCAGAATACGCTATTCCACACGCTTCGGCTTCTTGAGGCAACAAACTGGTTGGAGTCATACCAGGTAAAGTATTCGCCTCAAGGCAATAAAAACTTCCATCTTCTTTTAATAAAAAATCTACTCTAGAATAAAAACCAAGTTGTAATTTCTCATGAACTTCTAAAGCTACCTCCTGTATCTTTATACTTATATCATCCTCTAACCCCGCAGGACATACTTCCATCGCCATTCCTGCTTGATATTTATTCGTATAATCGTAGAATCCTGTCTTTGGTATAATCTCTATTAAAGGAAGCGCACGATGATTTAATATCCCAACAGAAAACTCCCTTCCTTCTATGAGCTCCTCAATTAATACTTTATTTTCGTACTTTTTCGCATACGAAAGGGCCTTCCCCAATTCATCCTGACTTCTTACTATGGATACCCCAACACTAGAACCGCAGCTTAACGGTTTAATTACACAAGGAAGCATTAACGTTTTTTCTAATTCATGTTCATCCGTTAAGTCCGCAACAATATAATCTGGTGTCTCAATTCCATGCTTTTGCATTATGACTTTAGACAATCCTTTATCCATAGCAAGTAAGCTTCCTATGTACCCACTACCTGTATAGGAAATCCCATAGATATCAAACATTGCCTGTAGCTGACCATTTTCACCAATGGAACCATGTAGCGCCAAAAATACTCTATCCGCATATTGGCATAACGGTAGGACATTCTCTCCAATCAAAATATCACCATTTCCGAAATCCTCTTTCAGTTTCGTAAGGTTAGGTTCTTCTTTGGGAACTTGATACTGATATGGGTTTTGATCCTCTCTTTTACGAAATAGGGAATCTAAATCTGCTACATCCTTAATTCCTAAATATAAGTCAAGTAATAATACTTCGTGTCCCTTCTCCATAAGAGCATTTGCAATTTTACTTCCAGAACTTAATGATACCTCTCTTTCCGGACTCAATCCTCCGGCCAAAACTACGACTTTCATCTCGTACCCTTCCTATGAAATATTATTGTTGAGGTAAATTATACCACATTGGTAAAGATTGATAAATTTATTTTCTTGGCATTTTAAAGTTTCTTGCATTTTTTAGCGTATAAACAGGGAAAATGTATGGTGGCTATAAAGATGGCATATCGTATGGCTACAATTTTGCAGATATTGGCTTACCTGTCATTGAGAGAGGTTATTGGAAATTAATTAGTAAGCAAAGCTTAGAGGAGGAGATAAAGAACCACTATTTTGATTTTTCACTTTTTATTTTTGATACTGATACCAATAACTTATATCTCTTTCAGATTAGGTTCTGATACACTTATAATTTTATTTAAAAAAAGGTTTCGAATAATGTATACTCGAAACCTTTTTAACGTCTATCCTCGAAATGAAACATACATCCACACTGGAAATATCGAATTAAAGAGTAAATAATTCAATATATCTCAAATAACTTAAAAAGTAATTTTAATTAAATCACATTTTCAGCAATATGGGTAACAGCTTATA
>DPVV01000142.1 GCA_003526525.1 Lachnoclostridium phytofermentans
TCTGCAGCCTTTGAAAAGTTCTGAGTTGCCGCTACCTTAATAAATGTTTTGATATTTCTAATTTCCATATTTGCACCTATTATTATTTTTAATATATATTATTGAATCTATGAATTTCACAAATACATAGCTTTATGGTACTATAAACAATTAGGAAAATCAAGATTGTATCAAGATATTTCATTATACAAGTATGCAAAGGTGGAAACATAATGAATATGCAAGAAATAGTACTTAATACACAATCTGAGCGTGTGGCAGCTGATTTTATTAAAAAGTTTTGCTCAGAGAAACAGGAATTATATGATCAAAAGATTGCAAATGACGCAGATAAAAATCAAATTGCAAAATTAAAAAATATGAATGTCCCAGAAAAAGGACGTCCAATAGATAGCGTTGTAAATGAAATGATTGAAGATATCTACCAATATGGATACCGTTTAAATCATACTAGATTTTTAGGTTTTATTCCTGGACCAGCATCCACGTTTTCTTGGTTAGGTGATATTATGACTTCCTCTTATAATCTTCATGCTGGAAGCTTTATGAACTGCCCAGCTGCAAGTTGTATTGAAGAGGAGTTAATCAACTGGCTTTGCGTTCAAGCTGGATATTCGAAAGAAGCTGGTGGCTTATTTGTATCCGGTGGTTCAATGGCTAACATGACTGCTTTATGTGCCGCCCGAGATAAAATGTTAACAGAGGATCGTCAGCACTTAGGTGTTGCCTATGTTTCTGATCAAACCCACAGCTCCGTTGCAAAAGGTCTACGTATACTTGGAGTTTCTGACAGTAGAATTCGGAAAATACCAACAGATATGAATTTCAGAATGGATTTAAACCAATTAGAGTGTGCTATTCAATCAGACATTGCTGCAGGCTTCGTTCCTTTTGCTGTTATTGCAAGTGTTGGATCTACCAATACTGGAAGTATTGATCCACTGGAGGAAATTGCTTTATTGTGTAAGCAATACAATCTATGGATGCACGTAGATGGTGCATTTGGAGCTTCTGTCTTATTAACAAAGAAATATAAACACCTTCTAAAAGGAATCGAGCTATCCGACAGTATCAGTTGGGATGCGCATAAATGGCTATTTCAAACCTATGGATGTGGAATGGTACTAGTAAAAAACAAGGATAATCTTTTGAATAGTTTTAGCACACATCCGGAATACCTTAAGGATCTGGAGATGGATAATGACTCCATGAATCCTTGGGATATAGGAATGGAGCTGACAAGACCAACACGAGGATTAAAGTTATGGCTTACCCTGCAAGTAGTAGGAAGTGATATGATGGGAGAAGCTATTGAACATGGATTTCAACTCGCAGAGTGGGCAGAAGATGAAATAAAGAAAAATAGTGACATAGAAATTATTTCTCCTGCGCAACTTGCTATTATAAACTTCCGTTATGCCCCTCAGTCACTTACAGAAGAGCAAAAAGACGAACTGAACCTAAAGATATCAAAAAGGATGATTGAAGATGGCTATGCTGGTGTATTCACCACAGTATTAAACGGGAAGAAAGTCTTGCGTATTTGTGCGATTCATCCAGAAGCGACGGAATACGACATGCGTAGTACAGTATGCCGCCTAAATCAATATTATAATGAAATCAATCAATGAAAACAAAATTAACGCAATAATGGACAGTGTAGTTTACACTTATTAGCGTTTATAGTCAGCCAATTACTTGGTTAAGAACTTGAATTTAGACCTATGTATGCATAAATTTAATCGCATACTATAGGTCTTATTTTATTAAATGATTACTGGAGAACAATATAGATGTTGCTATCCGATAACATGGATTGTGACACATGCAGAAAATGAAGATTTTCAGTGCCTGCGATGATACAATCCGAGTAACTCATAAGCTGAGTCGCAATGGAGTAGTTTTATCAGCAGTATTAGTTTTTTATTTGGATGGGTAGCATTAAGAGGAGAATGGGCTTTTAATTGCGGGTATCTAACTTTTATTGCATTTATCGATTATTTAAGAAAGAAATTTAGAGCGACCTAAATTTAATTGAGTATAGTTCTTCCTTTTTTAGTGTTTTTCTATAGAATAGTAGACCAATATAGTTGAAAACAGGTAATAAATGGGTTAATATGATAAGAGATTAACAAATTATAATGGCAGGCGTTGTTGAATTATTATACGAAAGAGCTACGTAATTTTCTGAGGCGAATGAATTGGATTAGTACTTGGAAGTGATGAAAGGAAGATCGATATGGCTAAATATGAACGAAGATTAAAGGGAAACTTCAATGAGTTATTGAATTGGATACATAGAGATATTACCAATGGTAGTTCTTCGGTAAGTTATGAGGACGGTAGCGATATAGACTTGGCAGATACACGCGTAGCTGTCCGGGTTTATGAACGGTACAGTATGGCTGGAGGTAACCGTGTAAGCATGAACGTTACTATTGCAGGAAATGGCGAAGATCTATTTGTAAGTGCAATTACCTCAGGGGGGAGTCAAGCAGTTTTTTTTAAGATAAATACCATTGGAGAAGAAACATTTCTGGAATTATGTAGGGACTCAGTTGAGAACTATATCAGAAATCAGTAAGATGAACAAATGATGAATGCCTTATCAGCAGTGTAATAATCATTTACATTATATTAC
>DPVV01000330.1 GCA_003526525.1 Lachnoclostridium phytofermentans
GAAGCATGCTTTTTCTTGTTTGAATGTTAACTAATTAACAATAATAGGTAATTTTTAGTAATATATATTATTAGAAGTGTATAGATATACATTTAAAACACGAATAAAGACACTGAAATTAAGAAATAATTCGAAATTAGGTTTAGGAAAAGATGAGCAGAGTAGCACAAATATGCTATTATATAAAACTTATAATTAATACTAGATTTTTTTAATTCGATGGTCTATAATAACAAATGATATCAAATAAATTGTTATATATTTAACATGAATTTCTGAACTGTTTCTTGCGTAAGGTTGGAAATTCATGTAGAATAACTATAAAATCCAAGCAAACGGATGAAAAAAATATTAGGAGAGATGGTATGTACAAGATTACTAAAAAAGTGCTTCTGGCTTCCAACATCTATTTAATGGATGTAGAAGCTCCACGTGTTGCTAAGGGCTGCTATCCAGGTCAATTTGTTATTGTTAAGATGGATGAAAAGGGAGAGAGAATTCCACTAACCATTTGCGACTATGATAGAGAAGAAGGAACAGTTTCCATCGTATTTCAGGCAGTGGGTCCATCCACTCAGATGATGGCTAAATATGAGGTTGGTGAATATTTTAGAGATTTTACAGGTCCACTTGGTTGTAAGTCAGAATTAATTGACGAGCCAATTGAGGAGTTAAAAGAAAAGAAGATTCTCTTTGTTGCCGGTGGTGTAGGTACTGCTCCTGTTTATCCGCAGATAAAGTGGATGAAGAGTATTGGATGTAATGTGGATTGCATTATTGGTGCACGTAGCAAGGATTTCATCATCTTAGAAGAAGAGATGAAGGAAGTTGCAGCAAATGTATATGTAGCAACAGACGATGGCTCCTATGGGTTTAAGGGAAATGTAAATGATATGATAAAAGAGTTAGTGCAAAATCAAGGAAAATCATACGATCTTATCATTGCGATTGGCCCAATCATCATGATGAAATTCGTTTGCTTATTAACGAAAGAATTAGGAATTAAGACTATAGTTAGTATGAATCCGATTATGGTAGATGGTACCGGTATGTGTGGTGCATGCCGAATTACAGTTGGTGGTCAGGTAAAGTTTGCTTGTGTTGACGGTCCTGAGTTTGACGGTCACTTAGTTGACTTTGACGAAGCTATGAAGAGATCGCAGATGTATAAGACAAAGGAAGGAAGAAAAGAACTTCGTGAAAAAGAAGGCGATACTCATCATGGTGGATGTGGATACTGCGGCAGCGAGGAATAGGGGGAAAATCACATGGACGTATTAAAAAGAGTACCGGTAAGAGAACAAGAACCAAGTGTCAGAGCGAAAAACTTTGAGGAGGTTTGTCTTGGATATAATAAAGAAGAGGCTATGCTTGAGGCAACCAGATGTTTAAAATGTAAGAATCCAAAGTGTGTTTTAGGATGTCCAGTTAGCATTGATATTCCTGGCTTTATTAAAGAGGTGGAAGCTGGTAACATTGAAGAGGCTTATCGTGTAATCAGTACCTATTCTGCATTACCTGCAGTTTGTGGCCGTGTTTGTCCTCAGGAATCTCAGTGTGAAGCCAAATGTATTCGTGGCATCAAAGGAGATCCAGTATCCATTGGTAAATTAGAGCGTTTTGTTGCAGATTGGGCAAGAGAAAACGGAATTAAACCGGAACTTCCAAAGGAGAAGAAGGGAAAGAAAGTAGCAGTCATTGGTTCTGGTCCTGCTGGTTTAACTTGTGCCGGAGATCTTGCAAAGCTTGGTTATGATGTAACTATATTTGAAGCACTTCATGAGCCAGGCGGTGTATTAGTATATGGTATTCCAGAGTTCCGTTTACCAAAATCGACTGTAGTAGCGACAGAAGTTGAGAATGTAAGAGCCCTTGGCGTTAAAATAGAAACAAACGTAGTTATTGGAAAATCAACTACAATTGATGAATTATTCAATGAAGAAGACTTCGATGCAGTATTCATTGGTTCCGGTGCTGGTCTACCAAAATTCATGGGTATTCCTGGTGAGAATGCAAACGGTGTATTTTCAGCAAATGAATACTTAACAAGAAGCAATTTAATGAAAGCATTTGATGAATCATATGACACACCAATCGTTTCTAGTAAAAAGGTAGCAGTCGTTGGTGGCGGTAATGTTGCGATGGACGCTGCAAGAACTGCATTACGTCTTGGAGCTGAGGTTCACATTGTTTATCGCCGTAGTGAAGAAGAACTTCCAGCAAGAGTAGAAGAAGTACATCACGCAAAAGAAGAAGGAATTATATTTGATTTATTAACAAATCCAACAGAAATTCTTGTAGATGAGAATGGATGGGTAAAAGGAATGCGTTGTGTAAAGATGGAACTTGGCGAGCCAGATGCATCCGGAAGAAGAAAACCAGTAGAGGTACCAGATTCTGAATTCGTATTAGAGCTTGATACTGTTATTATGTCTTTAGGAACAAGTCCTAATCCACTCATTTCTTCTACGACCGAAGGTCTTAAGATTAATTCTCATAAATGTATTATTGCAGAAGAAACTGACGGTAAGACCACAAAAGAAGGTGTATATGCTGGTGGTGACGCTGTAACAGGAGCTGCAACTGTTATCCTTGCAATGGGAGCAGGTAAAGCAGCAGCAAAAGGAATTGATGAATTTTTATCATAATATATAGGATATGAATTATCATTTTATCTTGTGATAAATTATCATGACAGGGAAAAGTACGGTCGTACTTTTTCTTGTTTTAAAAACTGGGGAAGCCAAATTTCAATGTGAAGCTATGCTTCATACGAAATATTTGGCTTCCCTTCTTTGTTCATGGCTAGGAAAAGTTTGCAAAACATACTATTTCTTGTTGGTTTAGATAAGTAAAAAATGATTATTATTTTCTCATAGACACAAGAATTTAAATTAAAATGAAAATTTATTAGAATCAATAAATATGTCAAGGTAATTGAATATTTCCTTTACTTTGAACAAAAAGAGCCATAATATTCGTTTTTCTTATACTTATTACGTAATATTTTGAGAAAATCTGTAATTTAATAATTGAAAGAATGTGGTAATTATGTTAGTATATATCTGATAAAGTAATTTTATGAAGGTACGGATTTTGAGGTAACACGAAAACATATTGTAGCACAATGGAAAACATATTGTAGCACAATGGAAAATATATTGCA
The DNA here is from genome assembly GCA_003526525.1 of Lachnoclostridium phytofermentans. Lineage (GTDB taxonomy): Bacteria > Bacillota > Clostridia > Lachnospirales > Lachnospiraceae > Lachnoclostridium. The sequence continues at coordinate 3,167 of DPVV01000330.1, forward strand.
GCACAATGGAAAACATATTGTAGCACAATGGAAAACTATTGCAGCACAATGGAAAACATATTGTAGCACAATGGAAGACATATTGTAGCACCATGGAAGGCATATTGTAACTCAGTAAAATACATTATTGTAACACAATGTAGGCATATTGTAACACAATAAAATACATTATTGTAACACAATGGAGGCATATTGTAACACAATAAAATACATATTGTGGGAAAGGAATGCTCCGAAGAATAACAAGAAGTCTAATGCATGTTTCTTGTATGAAATATAACACCAAGAGAGCATAAGAATAAGAATGGGAAAAAGCAGATTGCTTCAAATTGTATTATCAGCAATGAATACAACTTCTACAGATACCGAACTTATTTTAATGAATACAACTGCAGATACGGCCGTGAAACAGATAGAAACTGAGTCTGGACGGAATTTGTTATATATCTTACTTGTGACAATAGTTGTGTTTTCGATTTTGTTTCTTTTATTATTTGTGAATATAAGAAAACGAACCAAGGCAGAGAAGGCTGCTATTAATGTAAATCAGAAACTAAAAGAAAGCAATAAAGAATTAGAGAAGGCATTATCAGAGGTCACTGCAACCAAAGATGCGTTACATAGCAAATATGAAGAACTAAAAAAGAGTAAAGAAATCGTGAAACGTATGGCGTATTCTGACTATTTGACATCGCTACCAAATCGGCTTGCATTTGTTGAATTATTGGATGGTATTATGGCTACGATACGTCAGAATGAAATCGTTGGAATCTTAGATATCGATATTGATAATTTTAAAGACATCAATGATACGTTAGGTCATTCCTATGGTGATGAGATGCTAATTGATGTGATGCATCGTTTAGAAGAACTCATTAAGGAAAATGATTATTTATCAAGAATTGGTGGAGATGAGTTTGCGATATTAATTCAAAATCTAACAGATTTATCGGAATTAGAAGAAAGAATTTTAGAAGTACAGCAAATCTTTGAAACACCGTTTCGAGTTGCAACAAGGGAATTTTTTATAACGGTTAGTATCGGTGTTGCGATTGCGCCAAAGGATGGTAAGACAACGCAAAGCCTTGTAAAGAATATGAATTCTGCAATGTACGAAGCAAAAGAGCGTGGAAAGAATACTTTCTGTTATTATGATGATTCTATTAATCTTAAGATGATGCAGAAGTTAGAGATGCAATCAGAACTTCGTAAGGCAATCGAAGAGAATCAATTTGTTGTATATTATCAACCTCAGATTAATTTGGCAAATGACCGTGTAGTGGGATTTGAAGCATTAGCACGTTGGCAGCATCCAGAGAAGGGAATAATTGCGCCAATTGATTTTATTCCACTTGCTGAAGATAATGGAATGATTGTAGCAATTGGTAAGAAGATGCTTTATGAGGCTTGCATGCAGCTACGAATGCTTCAAGAGAGTGGTTATCATGATATCGTGATTGCTGTGAATTTATCAGCAAGACAATTTAAAGATAAAGATTTTCTTCCAATGGTATATGAAATGCTCGAAGAGACCAAAGTAGACGCAAGAGGTTTGGAATTTGAAATTACAGAAACAGTTGCGTTAGATGATTTGGAATTCTCAATTGCTACGATATCAAAACTTAAGGAAATTGGTATTACATTCGCATTAGATGATTTTGGGACAGGATACTCTTCTTTAAATTACCTAAAGCGATTACCAGTGAATAATTTAAAAATTGACAAAAGCTTTTTAGATACAATATTAGAGAATAATTCTGATCAGAAAATCGTCCATACGATGATTGATCTAGCAAAACATTTAAATATTGATGTGATTGCTGAAGGCGTAGAGTTATCAGAACAAGAAAAATTCTTAAAAGAAATTAATTGTGGAAAGGCGCAAGGATACTATTACGGTAAGCCTGTACCAAAAGAAGCAGCATTCGAGATACTAAAGAGATTAAATAGCGAAAATTCGTAGGAAACAGGCAGAATGTCTTTCCTTAGATTTGGAGGAAGCATATGAATTATCGTTTGGGGAATAGGATTAGCAAGAGTATTGTTTGTATCCTTGGAATTTTATATGTAGCATTCCTAGCACTGGACTTCTTTGGAGGTCCAGTTATTGTATCATCTATTTTAAAATTTACATCAATTGTGTTATGCTTCGTTTTGACAGTGGTAAGAACCTTATGCTATCAAGCAATAGCAGATCGAATCTTATTAAATGTTGCCTTTGTATTTACAGTAATAGCAGATGTTTTTTTATTATTTACAACTGAATTTCAATATGGTGTCATTGCATTTTGTATCGTTCAACTAATTTATTTTTACCGTATGTTCAGCTTATCACGGTATTCACTTCGTATGGAAAATCGTGTTCATAGAAGAAGACAGGAAAAGGGCTTTTTAAATTTCTTAATTCACCTAGCGACAAGAGTATTTATAAGTGCTTTAATTATCGTTGTCTTACAATTCAATGGTTTTGTCTTAGATACTCTCTTATTGGTAAGCGTATTCTACATTGTGAACTTTGTCAGTAACCTCATCTTTTTAATTCATTTATATCCAAAGAAGCATTATATGAATGGGCAGATTCGCTATGATTTGTTTTTACTTGGGATGATACTCTTTTTCTTATGTGACATACAAGTAGGATTATATAATCTTTCTTTGTATCTTTCCAATGAATCAAAGGTTCTTGATGTTTTAGTACAAATATCTGGTATAGGAATGTGGGCTTGTTACCTGCCAGGTCAGGTAGCAATTAGTATGAGTGATGCGAAGTATAACAGAAGTACCAGAGGTTCATTTATTTAATTTGTTGAATTTTAATTCAAATTTTCTACAATCGCAATGGAAACTTGCGATTGTTTTTTTTAGCTCATTTTGGTACGATTAAACTACCATAGAAGTTATTTAACCACTTTTGGATTTCGTTTCTAAATTAAAGTAATATCTTAGATAAATTTCATTTCTTTCATACGAAATAATCAGAACAAATAAATTAAGATTATTTTGTTAATAAAGTCTAAAATTAAATTATCGTAAATTTCCCCCAAATATTCTATTCTGACCTTAATCCATGTACCAAAAAATTTGAAAGTTCATTTTGATTAATTATTAACTAAAGGTTTAAATTTCGAATTTCTTATTGTAATAAAATTATATTTTGTTTGAAATTCAAAAGTGGAAATACCTTATGGAATTCAAAGAAAGGAGAATATCAGCAATAAAAATGTTTGCTGATTGTGTTTTAGGTGTCTAAATTAATGTCCTATGAAAACTTCCTAAACTATATAAAGGAGGAAGTGAAAAAATGTCTAGGAGATGAATACGAAACTGATTTAAATCAGGTTCGAAAGAACAATGGTCTATTACTAGATGGTCTTATGATACGTTGTAGTAAGGATAAAATAATGCCAAGTATTTATTTAAATTCTTATTATGAGAATTATCAAAAGGGTCAATCTATAATTGACATAGTGGATGAGGTTATAAAAGCTTATGATGGAGCTAGGGAAGAGACTGGAAGGATTGCGATACCATCTCGAATGGAGTTTGAGGAAGTAAAATCAAGGATCATCTATCGGCTAGTAAATTATGAGAAAAACCAGTTTTTATTGCAAAGCATCCCACATTTTCGATTTTTAGAATTTGCAGTTACATTTCATTGCTTAATCAGAAGGGATGAGGAAGGGATAGGTAGTGTTCGGATTACAGAAGAACATCGAAAGAACTGGGGAGTGTCCGTAGAAGAGTTACGAAGTGTGGCTATGGAAAATACGAAAAATAACTTTCCAGCAATCATACGACCTATGGAAGACATTGTTTATGATGCAATTAAGCATGAGTCATGGACTCCAAAAAAAGAAGTAGCAACCTTACCAACCAATTACAATTCTTCTATGTATGTTCTTACGAATAGTTGTGGAATTAATGGAGCTAGTTGCTTGCTATATCAAGGATTACTGGAACTATTTTATAATCAATTGGGATCTGATTTTTACCTTTTGCCTTCTAGTATTCATGAGCTAATCTTAGTACCAGTAGGAGAAGATAGGGATAGAGAACACCTAGAGGAAATGGTAAAAGAGATTAATCAGACTCAGGTTGCGATGGAAGAGATTCTTTCGGATACTGTTTACAACTATGAATCGATAAGGGATGAATTGTTGGAAATGGGTGATTGATATTATATCTTTGGTAAAGGTAAGGAAAGAAATAATTATGAAAGATCTAGACTAGAAAAGCGGGAACAAATAGTTATTCCTAAGATACACTTGGTGCATCCCTTTAGGAGTTAGATTTGTTCCCGCTTTTTCTATATTTTTATTCATAACGAAAGTTTAAGATGGCTTGGAATTATTTGGGACAAGTGAAATGTCTTGTCAGTTCATCTTGTTGTATCTAGGTAATTTATTGTGCAGGTGGTGCACCTGGTTCACCACTTGGAGTTTGTGCAGTTAGATTTTCATAAAATTCCCTTAAATCTTCATCTGAATCAATTGCTTTAACTAAGTTATCGTCAGCCTCTTTACTTAGTTTCTGAACGTCCTCGTCTAAGTTTGTTTTATCAATATAATCTTTCGTTTTCTGAGAAACATTGCCCAAAAAGATATGTGGTTTAGCATCCTGATAGGTGATATAGAACACATCAATACTTGGGGCTCCAGTTTGTATCTTTGTGATCATAATATCATAAGATACATAAACAATATAATCAATTTCTCCAGTTCCAGGCTTGCTATAACAATGAAAGTTTTTATAATCTGTAATATATTCGACTTTTTTTGAAATACGTTCAAAATCAAGTAGACTCGCATCGGTAACACAATCTTTTAAAATTTCAATTGAATCAGCATCTGTGCTAACTTTTGCTTTATAATATGTTTCTATTAATTTATTGATTTCCGGATAAGCATCTTTCTTAAGTGCATTCGGGTTCTCTGGTATTGGTGTATTTGTTGCAAATGCTGTAGGAGTGATTTCTTGTGAAGTATCGAGAGAATTGTCAGGATTATTAGAATCTAAATCTCGATCTCCCTCTTTTACAAAAGCTTGCAATGCAGAATCCGGCGTAACTTGAAATGAGATAGTGACCATTCCTATGCCAAAGATACCCATCGTAAATAATAACAACAATTTTTTATACTTTAATCTCATAGGGTTACTCCTTAAGTTCTTCTTTGAGATGGTATTGCTATGTTGATCAAGAGTATAGTATGAAATAAATTGTATATCACACTATATAATTATGACAGTACCGCATCTGTAAACAGATATGGTATGTAATGGGTGCTAGTACAAAAGTGAAAAGCACGAGCTTTAATTATAAGCACTATCGCATCAATAAGTAGATGTGGAATGCATCGGTCAGAATTAGTGCGAATGAAAAGTACGTTACACTTCTTATTCATGATAAGGAAAAGTTCGCGAAGCATGCTATTTC
>DPVV01000139.1:0-2060 GCA_003526525.1 Lachnoclostridium phytofermentans
AAAACAAAGTAATTCACTTTTAGACAAAACTCTGATTTTCACATTTCTTTAATGCCCTATATTCTAACTCTCAGGTCAACTTAAATTTCAATAATTAATATAACGCAAGAAATTGTTCTTTTAACTCCTGCGCTACTTGCAATTTTAACTCTTCTATAACAATATTTGCAACATCATTATGCTTTTTTGCAAGTTCAAGGCGTGCTATCCAACTCTTTGGGATTGTATCGAACCGTTTTAAAAAATCCTCTTTTAATCTATGTAATTTCTCTTCGCCTGGAATAGATAGCTTCTCAAGCTGATTTATATGAGTTTTAAATAACACTTCGAATATTTCATAAATATTTTCTTTGATTTTTACAAGATCTGCTTCATCTTTACGATCATCTTTTTTTAAGTTTTCATATTCTTTTATACATTGTGTCTTTTTATTCGTAATAAATTCAAAATACTGTGCTGTCAATTCCTTCATCGTTATTGTCGCTCCTTTTTTCATTTTATTTACTTTGATTATATCAATGTAATTATATTGTGTCAATCTGTTTTTATATATATCTATCTAGTTCTTGTATTTTCAGTTATAAGATTAGCCTATTCTCTTAACACGATTGACAGTTGTATCAAACTTATAATTTTCTTTAAAATGCGGTAACTAATAAAACCTTTAAATATAACAACGAATAAAAAGAAATATAGTGTAAAGGGTATTTCGGTGAATCACCTAATAACCAAGGTAGTAGGACGATTACAGCATAGAGGGACGGCAGCAAATAGGATATTATTTACTTATACATATAGGATATTATTTACTTATTCAACTTGACAGATAAGTATACTATATGTATACTATACATACTGATTAGTTTGTATAGTATGTATAAAGAGGTGCCTAGTGAAAAAAATTAACTCCATAGGATATGCCCACAAGATAATTGGATTGGCAGGATTATTTCTTGCAATCATCCCACTTTGCTGCCATATCTTCAAACTTATTTTTCATGCAGTTTTATTTTCGATGTTTCTGTACATATCGTTAGCAATAGGCTTTCTTGTCCTTCTTTTTTTTATTGGACTGCTCGCCGCTGAGTTTCATCAGGACAAAAAAATTGATCGGCAATATATCGATATCTGGAAAACCAAACTGTCGCTTGGCAATGGATTTTATGAATGCCAGTCCTGCGGAAACAGAAAAGTTAATAGCACAGATAAAAGCTGTAGAGTCTGTGGTACAACATTCAATACTGGAAGGAGAAATCTTATATGAGTATAACGAACATGCAGGCTACAGTTTCGAAAACACTTTTCATCCCATTGGCTGTGCGCGCTTCGGAAGCCAAGAGAAGCAAACCCATTTTCCTGGATGAAAAAGCGGTTGAGATTGTGGCACAAATAGAAACCGGAGATATCATTGTAAACGGTGGCAAAATTTCCACTCATGGTATTCTGGCCCGAACAAAAGTAATTGATGATGAAATCAAGAAAATCCTTTTAGATAAGCCTGATTCTATCATCATCAATTTGGGGGCCGGCTTGGATACAAGAATATGCAGAATAGACAATGGGCACTTATCATGTTTTGAACTTGACTTACCGGATGTTATAGCCCTTAGAAGAAGGTTTTTTGCAGAAAACGAGCGTGTGCACTTTATCTCAAAATCAGTATTAGATGATACTTGGCTTCGTGAACTTGGCGAGATAAACGGTGAAAATGTCGTAATCATCGCGGAAGGATTGCTTATGTACTTTTCGGAGAACGATATTCAACAGATTTTCCGTTCATTAGCTGATCATTTCAAAGGGGCGCATATGTACTTCGACGTCGTTAACAGCTTTTTTATCGGCAAAGGCATCAGCAGTACCTTTCTATGGGGATTAGATAAAGCAAAAGAGATTGAAAAACTAAATCCAAACATTAGGCTCGTAAACTCATGGAGTATAGGAAATGTGCTTAAAAGCCGCCAATCACTGCTTTATAGAATGATGAATATCTTACCCTCAACAAAGAATAGAAGTCAAATACTTCATATTCAGATTTAAACATAATATTCAAATAATAAAAT
>DPVV01000139.1:2176-2724 GCA_003526525.1 Lachnoclostridium phytofermentans
AAAATTCTTAAGGGAGTGAAGTTATGCCGCGTTTTAGTGAAACAGAAAAAGAGAATATACGACAAAAGCTTTTAGCTGAGGGTGAACGACTGTTTGTCATATATGGGTTAAAGAAAGTAACGATTGATAACCTGATTGAAACTGCTAACATTGCCAAAGCTACTTATTATAAATTCTATGAGAGCAAAGAATCTCTGTATATGGATATTGTGCAAGGTATTCAAAAGAAAATATTCCTAGAACTTGAAACACTTCTTGATAATAACAAAGATTTACCCGGTAAGGAACGTGTAAAGCAGGTTTTTGATAGGATGACCCAGCTTATGATGCAATACCCCATTCTTTCTCAAATAGACCCTGTTACCGTTGATATTATTTCACGCAAACTATCGAAAGACAGGATAGTGGACTACGTGCAGCAGAATGTTGATGCGGCAGAGTCCTTGAGTAATCATGGCGTGAAATTCTCCTGTGATATAAAGACGGCTTCTTATGCGTTTCAAACTCTTTATCATGGCTGGATCTACTTGCAGGATAAAGGTGAGGAT
>DPVV01000123.1 GCA_003526525.1 Lachnoclostridium phytofermentans
AGTTCTTCCGTAAGGCATTGCAAACATTTTCAGATCAAATCGATGAATTTAAGAAATTAATCTAGTATAAAAATTTACGGAATTTTGTCGAAATATAATAATTTATTAATTTTTTCTTACGATATTTATGGTATAATGTCTACATACATTATACCATAAGTGCTTTTGAGTGCAATTAATGCTACACATAACCATATGCTGAGGGGGCTATTGTTAGTCAGTGTTGCATATAAATGGCACAAAGTGCTGGAATAAATAACTGGAAGTTAGGGGAAGTGGAAGATGAAGCAAAAAAAAATATGGCTCCTAGTTAGCTTATTTCTAATATTAATATTAAGCGGATGCCAGGGAAAGTTTTATTTCACGACTGACGGTGAACGTTATACAGAAGAGAATATGAACTATTTTGGTACTGTTAAAGAGCCAATCGAGGCGATTTCTACAATTAATGTAAATACACAGTATGCAGACTTTGAGATAATAGCTTCGGATGGATATTACGTGGAATATTCTTATTATTATGTGAATGAAGAACCAGCACTTACAATAATTGATGGTACATTGACTTTTAATGATAGTAATATGAACCAAGGTGGTTATTCCATTAACCTAAAAAAGTCGAATTATTTTAAGCTATATGTTCCGGCATCAGCAGATTTTAATCAAGTTAACATTTCGGTATCAAGCGGTAATATCTCAATGGGAAGCTTTTCTGCAAAGGATGTAAAGGTAGAGAATTCGTATGGAGATACCATAATAACATCGACAGTAATTGATAAGCTTAGCACCGTGGCTTCCTCTGGTCATCTTACGATTGATAGGAGTGCAATCGGAGAGGCAAATATCGAGAATCACTATGGAGATATAGTGATAAAAAATATTAATCAAAAAGAAGATTTACTTTCAAATGAATACCCAGATGCTAGCATTACTATGGAACTTAGTAGCGGTAGCTTGAAGGTAGAAAAACTAAGGGCAAAGGATTTACAATTTAATAATTCATATGGTGATGTTAAGATAGCAGAATCTACAATTACTTCTTTAGAAGGAAAATTAAGCAGCGGAGATGCCACCATTGAGGATAGTTATGTTGATAAGATAAAGATCAATAATTCTTACGGTAAGGTAAGTTTACACTTAATAGGAAAACAAGAGGATTACTGCCTTGATATCACTTCAAAGTATGGTGATGTCTGGGTTGGAAAGAAAAAATATGACGGTTCGGTTCTCATAGACAAAGGTGGGACGAAGCGTATTGCATTGTATTTATCAAGTGGTAGCGCTAAAGTCACATTCCAATAGATTGTAAGTGAAAGAAATGGGGTATACAATGAAAGAAAAGAGACCGAATCAGCAGTTGCCAAAATTCCGACAATTGTTACGTTTAAAACGTAATTTCTTTCTCCTGTTATTACCCATTTCTTTTTTGTTGCTTCAGTTTGCTAAGAGGAGCAGTTATTTTACAGAAAATGTTTTAGTAAAATTTTTCTATCATCCATGGTCACTTTTTTTATCAACGATTACTGGTATTTTCCCTTTCTCCTTAGCAGAGATCATCATTATTGTTGGACCTTTATTATTGGCGATTCTTCTGATACGATTTCTTATACACAGTATCAAAGCGAAAGAAGATCGTTACATAGTGGTCGGGAAAGGGATTTTAAATATTTTTTGCGGTGTTAGTATTGTTTTGACTCTTTATATCTTAGGGTGCGGTATTAATTATTATCGTTATCCTTTTAGCTATTATAGTGGATTAACGATATTAGAATCTTCAGAAGATGAATTGTATGAATTATGTGTATCATTAGCATTACGTGCAAATGAACTAAGAAATTCGATTCCTTCGGTGGATGAAAGCGGAGTCTATGATTCCACAATGTCTAAAAAAGAATTAATGCTGGAAACAAAACGAGCATATCAACAAATTTCAAAAGATTATCCTATACTATCAGGTAGATATCCAGCTGCAAAACCGATCTTTTTTTCACGCGTCATGTCACGGATGGAATTAACCGGAATATTCATTCCATTTACAATGGAGGCAAATGTAAATGTGGATATTCCAGATTACTCTATAGCATCAACTGTATGTCATGAGTTGGCTCATTTGCGTGGTTTTATGAGGGAAGATGAAGCAAATTATATTGCTTATCTGGTTTGTACCTCCTCAGACAATGTAGAACTGAAATACAGCGGTGTAATGCAAGCTTTAATCGTTACTGGAAATGAACTTTATGATAAGAATAAAGAGCGTTACCGTGAGGTTAGGAAGCTTTATAACGAAGGAGTATATGCTGATTTGGCAGATAATTCAGCTTATTGGAGTGAATTTGAGAATACTGCAATAAGCAATACTGTAACGATGATGAATGATACGTATTTAAAGGCAAACAGTCAGGAAGATGGAGTGCAAAGCTATGGAAGGATGGTTGATCTCTTGCTAGCTGAGTACCGTGAGAATAATAAATAGTGTATAAGGATTAAAATTATAACTAAAAGAAAGGGAACCCACCATAACGGGTTTACTTTAGAAGTGCTACAATAACTTTGGGTGCAAAATTACATTGATTTTTGCACCCTCTTATTTTGGCTTAAATTAATAGTTTAGAGTTGCTTGTTTATAAAAATACACTAAAGATACAGAAGGTATAAGTATGAAGTATAACTGAAAGCGTATCAAACTGGTCTATCGTAGAAGAAGTTAAAAGGCTTATATATCATCAAAGCGTTATGATTATAGCAGTCAATAAAAGATAAGCAATCTCACTATTTGCAAATTAGACCGTAATTTAAGTAGGAAAGAGAAAAAAGGAGAGAATAATATGATTGAAAAAATAGCGTATAACCTTGGAAGGAATGACGAAGAACCTAATGTTAATTTAGCAATTGAATTATGCGAAACAAAAAATTTAGACGGTATAAAAGAAATTATTAATGGTT
>DPVV01000595.1 GCA_003526525.1 Lachnoclostridium phytofermentans
CGAGATAAAATTAAGAGCCTAAAATGAGGAGTACCGAAAGAGGAATTAACCATCTTTCGGTACTTTTATATTATGAAGATTTAGCAAAGTTAAAATAACAATTTCACCTTATATATTTTATCATATTTGCTTTCGTTATGCTACCTTATGTTGTAATATTTTAGTTTCCATATGGAAAATTGATACCTTTTGGGATAAGTTAAATTATAAAACAATAATGATGTCTATTCTTAGTTGCTAATGTCTACGAATGGAGATTTATTATAAATACATTTATAGTGATTAAATATCGTCCGTGCACGATACAAAATTGATTACATAGTATATTATGAATAAAATTTAGACTGTATAGATTTGTGCATATCTAAAGATGCGCAAAAATGCATAGATATGGGGATAAGAGTGTAGGATATTCACTAAGTGGTTTGTATTTACGATGTGACCACGAACTTAAAATGTGCAAAGGCTGTACAGTAATGAGGTATATTATGCTAGGAAAGCTAAAACATTATTTTGCTTGTGTCAATACTGCGAGAGGTTTTCAGAACTTTTTTGAATCAAACCTGGCAGATTTGAAAAAGGTTTATTCATTAAAGGGTGGCCCTGGTACAGGTAAATCTACCTTAATGAAGCAAATTGGTACTCAATATAGAAAAAAAGGATATGATATTGAATATATTCATTGCTCTTCGGATCCAGATTCTCTTGACGGAATGATTGTCAGATCTCTATCCTTTGGAATTGTAGATGGAACAGCTCCACATGTGATAGAGCCAGTGGTTCCAGGTGCGGTGGAGGAGTATGTGAATTTAGGGGTTGCATGGGATACTAAACTTCTAAAAAGAGCAACCCTTAATATTAAGGATATAAAGGAACAAATTTCAGAGTGCTATATGAATGCATTTGAGAGATTTGAAAAAGCACTAGAGATTCACGATGAATGGGAGCAGATTTACATTCAAAATATGGATTTTGCAAAAGCAGAGGAGTTAGGAGATTACTTATTAGAAAAAATATTTTCCTCTGTGGAATCCAAAGAGATGGGAAAAATCTATCATCGATTTATGGGGGGTTCCACACCTTTTGGAGCGATGGATTATGTAGAAAATCTGACGGAGGGGTTAGGTACTAGATATTTTATTAAAGGACGTCCAGGCTCAGGAAAATCAACAATGTTAAAAAAGCTTTTTAAAAAAGCAGAGGAATTAGGCCTTACAACAGAAGTTTATCACTGTGGATTTGACCCAAATAGTTTAGATATGCTCATTTTTCCTGAACTAAGCCTGTGTATTTTTGATAGTACAGCACCTCATGAGTACTTTCCAACGGATGACCATGATATCATTATTGACATGTATGAAGAATGCATCAAGCCAGAGACTGATGATAATAATTCTGAAGTGTTGGAAGACATTAAGAAAAGATATAAAGAAACGATAGATGAGGGAATATCATATTTGTCAAAAGCAAAAGCTTTGCACGATGAGTTAGAGCAATATTACATTCGTGCAACTGACTATGAGGTAGTGAATGTCATTATTGGAGATTTAGTTGAAAATATTGAAGATCATATGGAGCAGGGGAACAAGTAAAAGCCTATTTCACGAGCTTTTCATTAACATGAATTAGTAAAAGACACGCATCGTAAACTTTTCTTATGCTACTACTATTATGAACCGCCCTGTCAACTTGCATGGGCGGTTCTAATTAGCAACAGCCTTTTTATCTGTTGAATTATCATAAAAAGTTAATTATGATAGAGATAGAGAAGGGGTGGTAGTTTGAAATCTGTGATTGGTGCAAAAATTAGAATGGAGCGCCTTAAATTAAATTATTCGCAAGAAGGATTATGTAAGGATATCTGTACTGTTTCTTATCTATCAAAGATAGAACAAGGACAAGTTGAAGCAGGAGAGAATATTGTTCAGTTATTATTTCAGAAACTTCATATAAACTTTCATATGGACGAAGAGTTTTTAAAAGAAGCTGGTAAATTGATTGATAATCTTTATGATGAGTTTTATTCTTTTGAAGACATGAAACTATTATTACAGGAATTGAAGCAGAAAAAAGAGGATTATTTAAATAGCCCGTATTTACTTGATACCCTATTATTTCTCGAGTTGGAATCACAACAAGAAGGGGAAGAGTTAAATCCCTATGTTACATGTATGGAACAAAAGCAATACGAGGTTTACCTTTATATTCAATGTTTAAAAGGGATCGATAAGTCGCAGGATTTATTACACCTTAATCCGAATGCATATTATACAACACAGCTAGGGATCATGCGATGCCAAAAAGGGCAATATGTCGAGGCACTAGAACTATTATTAAAAGGTTATGAATTATGCGCAAATGAAGGTTATGTGAAAGGAATGTTAGATGCACAGAGTTTCTTAGGCAATAGCTATGCGGGATTAAATAAAAATGAGTTGATGCTTCGTAGCTACAAGGTTGCAGCCCGTATCGCAAAATCATTGAAGGATGACAAATTTATTAGAACTATAAATTACAATATCGGAGCTGCATTGTTAGAGTGGAATCAGGTGCAGCAAGCAAAAGAGTACTTAGAGCAGTGTACTGATGGAAGCATATTATTTTATCAAAAATATGCGATTTGTCTCGAAAAATTAGGGGATTACGAGCAGGCGGGGAAGATATTACAAAAAGGTTTTTTGAAGCTTCAACAAGCAATAGAGGCGGAAGAGGAATTAGAACAGAAATCAAAAGAGGAAGCAAAAGAGGAATCAAAAGAGGAATCAGAAGAGA
>DPVV01000335.1:0-560 GCA_003526525.1 Lachnoclostridium phytofermentans
GCGAGATATAAGTGGAAGCATAAATAAATAATAAAGAAAACCCCCAGAAACTTCGATAAATAAGAGGGGCAATTACATAATCCTTCTTTCTCTTACTATAAGAACCTAAGATAAGAAATGCTAATGTTATCACCTCAAATGTTAATAGAAATCCAAGGTATGCTTTTTGAACCTCGTTATCCTCACCGAAATTCCATAGGAATACAGCCAAAATCGGCAATAACAAACCAAAAATGGACGAAAAAACTACTACTCGTTTTAAATTCTCACGAACGAGTCGGATTCTTAATTTTTCTCCATTTGATAACATGAAATTCTCCATACCTATCCCCTATACACGCGAAATTATAATTATCCTTCTCGTATTTTGTTTGAAATATCTGCTTTTGTAAATAGGTATTTAAGCCTTTATGCTATTCATATCTTAATCGTGAACGCTTCCACCACTTAAATCAAAGAAGTTAATTTTAATAAAAAGTACCAAGAATCGAACAAGCTACCTAGGCAAAGAATTGCGAAAATTACCTCTTGATTCTGATACAATAAAAAATAGATTCTAC
>DPVV01000335.1:755-1739 GCA_003526525.1 Lachnoclostridium phytofermentans
TAATGATAATTATAACATACTAAAATTGTAAAATCCAATCATTTTTTCGTTCTTTATCGGTAAAGATGTCAAATTTCATGTATTATAAATAATACTAATTTTATGAAAAGAAAACTATTTTATATTCGGAATGAGCTGGTACCGCACTAACTATTATTTGCTATCACTATCCCAATCTATAAATAAAAATTTTTTATTATTTTCCTACTTCCAGATAAACTTTTATTTGTTTTCGTACTGGCAGAGAGATTACTGTACATGCAACCATTTTTATGATATCTCCTGGTATAAATGGAATAACTCCCGCCATCAATGCTTGCCATACCCCAAGATTAAGCTGTAGACCAAGCCATATCGTTCCGATGAGATAGCAGCCTATTGTACCAATTACCATGCCTAAAAATACAATAAACGGATTTTTTCCCCACTTCTTTGTAAAGAAACCAGTAAAAAAAGCTATGACAAGGTAACCTATCAGATATCCACCTGTTGGTCCGGCCAAAACTCCAAATCCAGCCATTCCTTCTGCAAAAACTGGAATTCCAACTAATCCAAGCATAAGATAGATAAGTACACAGATTATTCCATCTTTGGGTCCTAAAATTGCTGCACAAAGATATACACCAAAGGTTCCCAATGAGATTGGAACTGTGGATAGTGGAATAGATATTGGGGCTAAAATACATAGTATTGCTGTCATTAATGCTATCATTGTGATTGTCATTGTTTTTGTATTTTTCATAGTTGCACCTCAGTTTTTTTGAACATTATATTCTATGATAGTTTATATGTCAACCTTTATTTTGTATTTGGTTTACATTTATTACGATGTAGATTTAACAATAGCCCCACATCTAGTATCTAGGCGGGTTTTTAAGGAATCTCACGCCGAAAATTGATACAAAGCTGATTTAGTTTTAGGTACAAACCTAACAACAAAGGCTGAGATATGAAATCTCAGCCTGTTGTTCTAAAATCTAGCCT
>DPVV01000335.1:1812-6157 GCA_003526525.1 Lachnoclostridium phytofermentans
GTGTTCTAAAATCTAGCCTATACTATTTTATCTCCGCTAAAGTCCCCCATTCTTGGTCTCTTTGTGCAATTACTAACTCCATATCTTTAGGAATTGGCCACTCAACACCAACCTCAGGATCATTCCAAAGCAATCCACCTTCATCACCCGGGTGATAGAAGTCAGTACATTTATAAGCAAACACTGCAGTCTCAGATAAAACTAAATATCCATGGGCAAATCCTTCTGGTACAAAAAATTGTTTTTGGTTCTCTTCACTAAGTACCACACCATACCATTTACCAAATGTTTTGGAACCTTTTCTAAGATCTACCGCCACATCAAAAACCTCACCACTTAATACCCGTACAAGTTTCGCTTGCGGATAATTGATTTGAAAATGCAATCCTCTTAGTACTCCCTTTGTTGACATCGACTGGTTGTCCTGTACAAACTCGGCGGTAATCCCTACGGCTTCATACGCCTCTTTATGATACGTCTCTATAAAGTATCCACGATTGTCTTTAAATATTGTAGGTTTAATTACAAGTAACCCATCAATACCACATTCTGTAACTGTTATTTTTCCCATTTTTTTATTCTCCATCTTAATTCCACAGACATTTTCAACGCGGATACTCGGAATCCGCTTCACTACTTCCTCGTAGCCTACAGTGGATGCTTGAATATGCTTAAATACACTGAGACGAAGATGACATCTTCTGTAAGGTTATACATTATTCTATATAAGATTCTCTGCTTGTAACTCGTTTAAATAGCGAGATAACGCATCTTGCCAAGAAGGTAGCCGTTCAAATCCCTGTTCTGTTAATTTTTCTTTGCTAAGTCTGCTATTTTTAGGGCGTTTTGCTTTGACTGGAAATTCATCCGATGTTAATGGTTGAACTGTTATATTTCTTCCAGACATACGAAATATTTCTTTCGCAAAATCATACCAGCTGCAAAATCCTTCATTGGTAGCATGATAAATCCCATATTTATCTGATTTTATCATGTCTACAAGGCACCTTGCCAAATCTACTGTGTAAGTTGGTGAACCGATTTGATCAGCAACAACAGATACGGTACTTCTTTCCTCACTAAGACGTAACATTGTCTTTACAAAATTCTTTCCATTCTTACCAAATACCCAGGAAACTCTAACAATAAAATAGCTTTCCAGTTCTCGAAGTACAGCCTGCTCTCCTTCGTATTTCGTCTGTCCATACCAGTTGATAGGAGCAACTTGATCTAAGGTTTCGTAAGGTTTTTCTCCTTCCCCTGGAAAAACATAATCTGTACTAACATATATCATTTTCGCATGAATTTCTGCACAAGCTTTTGCCAGATAGGAGGCCGCCAGCGCATTTACTCTCAATGATTTTTCTGTTTCCTCCTCAGCAAGATCTACAGCTGTATAGGCAGCACAATGAATTACCGCTTCTGGATTTATTTCTCTAATTGTTCTCATTGCTTGATTTTCATCAGTTATGTCAAGGTTCTCTCTTGTTAACCCGATAGCTGTAAATCCTTGTTTTTTTAATTCCTTTACCACATCATAACCCAACTGACCATTTACCCCAGTCACAACTACTCTCATGATAAACGTTCTCCATACATCTCATTGAAATAAGACCGGTACTCACCATTCATAATACGTTCCCACCAGTCCTTATTTTCCAGATACCAGTCAATTGTTTGCTTTAAACCAGTTTCAAAATGGTATATAGGTTTCCATCCAAGCTCTTGTTCTATTTTTCTTGGATCGATCGCATAACGTAGGTCATGCCCAGGGCGATCGGTTACATATTCTATTAAGCTTTCCGGTTTATTTAGTGCCTTTAGAATTTCCTGAACTACTTCAAGATTGGTCTTTTCATTATGTCCACCAATATTATATACTTCTCCTGGTTTTCCACCCCGGATAATTAAGTTGATAGCCGAACAATGGTCTGTCACATGTAGCCAGTCTCTGACGTTACTACCATTGCCGTAAACAGGAAGCTTCTCATTATGGAAGGCGCGAATAATCATAAGAGGTATTAATTTTTCTGGAAAATGGTAAGGCCCATAATTGTTTGAGCAACGGGATATGGTTACCGGTAACCCGTAAGTACGAAAATAAGAAAGTACGAATAAATCCGCACTTGCCTTACTGGAGGAGTAAGGACTTGAAGTATGAAGCGGTGTATCTTCCGTGAAAAATAAGTCCGTACGATCAATTGGAAGGTCACCATACACCTCGTCAGTTGATACTTGATGAAATCTCTTTACTTGAAATTTCTTTGATGCATCTAGCAGTACTAGAGTTCCTAACACATTTGTTTTCACAAAAACTTCAGGATCTAGGATGGAACGATCTACATGACTTTCTGCAGCGAAATTTACAACAACATCAAACGCTTCTTTTTCAAACAGCTCCATGATAAATGCTCTGTCCGAAATGTCTCCTTTAATAAAGCGATAATTCGGCTTATCTTCTACCTGTTTTAAGCTTTCAAGATTTCCTGCATAGGTTAGCGCATCTAAATTAACAATGGTATCCTCAGGATAATTATTTACCATATATTGTACAAAGTTGCTGCCTATAAAACCAGCACCTCCGGTAACTAATAATTTCATAATATTATTCCTTTGCCCTTTCTTTTAAAGTCAAGTTTTCGCTATGCTTATTATACCCTTATCCATTTTGCAATACAAGTAAATGCAGACAAGTAGTTAAAGTCAAAGCGATATTTGCTATCCGCTTAAGCTACTGCATAACCTCATTACCACTACGTGTATGAAACAGGGAAGTCCCACGCTTTCAACGGCGAGGAACTTCCCTGGTGAGATTAAATGCTTCTTCGGTCTTTTTGATAAATTTATACTCCAGTAATTTTTAATTCTACCTTTTTTGTAAACATAAGCAATGTTAGAAAGACAATAATTTACCGCAATAAACAAAAATACATTCCTCTGGGGAAGCTTGTTGACTTACTGCTTATCTAAGTATTTACCATCCAATATATCCTTTAAATAAGTTCCATATTGATTGTTTTTAAATTGTAGATAGATACTCTCGAGTTTCTCTTTGTCAATCCAGCCCATTAAATATCCTATCTCCTCAAGGCAGCCTATTTTTCTGTGTTGATGTGTTTCTACTGTTTTTACAAAATTAGTCGCCTCAACCAAAGATTCATGCGTCCCTGTATCAAGCCAAGTGTAACCTTGTCCTAATAATGAAACTTCCAATTCTCCTTGTTCCAAATAGATACGGTTTAAATCAGTAATTTCAAGCTCACCGCGTTTGGAAGGTTTCAACCTCTTCGCATACTCAACTACTCTATTATCATAGAAATACAATCCTGTAACACAATAGTTTGATTTCGGATTTACCGGTTTTTCCTCAATAGAGACCGCTTTTCCTTCCGAATTAAATTCAACAATACCAAAACGCTCAGGGTCGTCAACATAATACCCAAAAACGGTCGCCCCTATTTCTTTTGAAGCTGCTCTTCTTAAACGAATATCCAAGCCATAGCCATGAAAGATATTATCTCCAAGTATCATCGCCACATTATCGGTACCAATAAATTCCTCGCCAATGAGAAAGGCCTGCGCCAATCCATCCGGGCTATTCTGAACCGCATACGATAACGCAATTCCGAATTGACTTCCATCCCCAAGAAGTTCCTTAAACCTTGGAGTATCTTCCGGTGTCGAGATTATTAAAATATCACGAATTCCGGCTGTCATAAGTACGGATAGCGGATAATATATCATTGGTTTATCGTAAACAGGCAATAATTGTTTTGATGTTACTCTGGTTAATGGATAAAGCCTTGTACCACTGCCACCGGCTAACACAATTCCCTTCATATTTAACCTCATTTCTGCACACGAATGAATGTGTGTCCCTTTCTCGCAATACAAGTATTGTATAAGCGAACTTGTTCGCTTTGCAGCGCACTGACACAAACTTGCTGAGTTCTTGTTATATAAAACTATTTTCTTATAAAAAATTTTTTATCATTTCTGAAAATATCTTATAATAAATACCATATCAAGTCAATCCAAATTCTTTTCAATATCTTTCCTCTATTCTGGACGTAGCTTTACGTTTACGCTCCCTGTCTATATACCATAGCAATACTAATCCTTCATAAAACCTTAGTCAAAGCGGATATTCGCAATCCGCTTACGCTACTTGCTCATAAGCTCATTGTCACAAATTTTTTAGTTTAAAATCGAGATCAATATAAAAAGTATAACATTTCCAATTTGGGTTGTAAATACAAATTGTGTCTGGCGGAGTCATTTTGTCAAGGTGAATGCATTTGTCTTACCAAACCTCCAGAGTAAAGGCGTGCCCCTCAAAAAGTAG
>DPVV01000335.1:6280-10069 GCA_003526525.1 Lachnoclostridium phytofermentans
AACCAGAATCCAATTCCGTTTCTTCAGCTTTTAAATATAAGATAATTTAATATCTATATTATTTCATCACTCTAAACCGACTTATGCTTTTACTTATGTCACGATATTCTTATACCACGGTATACTTATATCGTTTACATAACTGAACATATAATGCAAATTAACATTACCCTACTCTGCTTTTCCAACAGATCCGAATAACTGCATCTTCTCTTTCACAGTTGCCTTAATTGCATCTACACCAGGAGCTAATAATTTACGTGGGTCAAATCCTTTTCCCTCTAAATCCTTACCAGCTTCAATGTACTTACGAGTTGCATCTGCAAAGCTTAGCTGACATTCTGTATTTACATTTATCTTAGCTACACCAAGAGAAATTGCTTTCTTAATCATATCTTCTGGAATACCAGTACCACCATGAAGAACTAATGGCATATCGCCAGTTAACTTCTGAATTGCATCTAAAGTATCAAAGCTAAGACCAGCCCAGTTTTCTGGATACTTACCATGAATATTACCGATACCTGCTGCTAACATAGTAACACCAAGATCAGCAATCATCTTGCATTCGTCTGGGTCAGCGCATTCTCCTGCACCTACAACACCATCTTCTTCTCCACCGATGGATCCAACTTCTGCTTCTAAGGATAAATTCTTTTCAGCACAAATCTTTACTAATTCTTTTGTTTTCTCAATATTCTCTTCAATTGGATAGTGGGAACCATCAAACATGATTGAGGAGAAACCTGCATCGATACATTTTAAACAACCTTCAAATGAACCATGATCTAAGTGTAGAGCTACTGGTACTGTAATTTTTAACTCATCTATCATATTAGATACCATAGCTGTTACAGTTTTGTAACCTGTCATATATTTACCTGCACCTTCAGATACACCTAAAATTACTGGTGAATTAAGTTCTTGTGCAGTTAATAAAATAGCCTTTGTCCACTCAAGATTATTAATATTAAATTGGCCTACAGCATAATGGCCTGCTTTTGCTTTTGTTATCATGTCTTTTGCTGATACTAACATATTTTATCCTCCTTATATTCGTTAAATATTTCACAACTTGTAAATCTATCTAATAATATATTTTTTCTTAGCCCTAAGATATTATACATGATAATGTTATAAAAGGGAACCTTAATTTTCAAATAATGCTATTATCATGAATTAAGATAATCCCTTTCTCCTTTGCTTCATACGAATAACTTTTAAGAATTGATGAGTATTTTCAATCGAATATTCCTTTAAAAAGTTTTCAAAGTTCTCTGTTAATTCGAAATCTTCTTGCTGCATATATTCCCACACTCTTAAATCGAATTCATCTTCATCAAAGGAACGATCATATCCTTCCATATATTCATAGATATCCATAGTAACCTCCATTCCTGCGCTTGTTCTGCGCATTTAAAAATCGTAACTTACTTTCTATTTATTGTAATAGCACATTTAATGTTAGTATAAAGTATATCCTATTTTGATCTTTCTCCTCATTCCTGCGCATCTTTCCTTGTATCTGAAAATTGTGCCGAGGATTACACAGGCCACAAGCAATGAATGAAACCAGTGTGAAGTTTTAGAATTTCTTAGGCAGTGCCTTTTGGCGCCTTAGAAAATCTCTTCACACCTCACATTTTACTCATAAATCTTTTAATAATACATGGATAACCTATCATAATCCATAATACCAATAAAAAATATTTAATACCCTTTCCTGCAATAGAAGCCCCAAGGATAACACCTAAGCCTTCTTGTAGTAATACAGTAATGGATAGTCCAACCAATAATTTTACTACTTGCATTCGATTACTACATGCTCTCTCATTAAAATTAAGATACGTACTTTCTACATACCAGCCAATGGCTAAACCTACACCGGCTGCTGCTGCACTGCAACTATCTGCTGCATATGCTAACTCTATTGTACCATTAGTATATAAGGATATGCAATAAATTAATAGAGCGACCGCGAATACACCGATACCAATCATCAAATATACCTTTTTATCTTTAGTAAGCTCATATTTTGAGAAATAATGCACAAGTAAAATAGTTACTAAAGTAATTCCAAAAGAAGTTAATACATCTGCTGGAGTATGAACTCCAAGATACATTCTAGACAAACCTACCATTGCTATTACAAGAAAAAATATAATCTTTGATGCTTTTTTATTAGCTGCAAGTGCCAATGTCCCATACAAAGCTGTCGCCGCTTGTGTATGCCCACTTGGAAACGAATAACCGGTTGCAGCATTAATAGCCCCCTCTACTGGTATAAATAGAGGATCCTTTACCCATGGCCGAGGGATTCGAAACGTTATCTTTAATCCCTGAACTAAAATCGCAGAAAGAAAGAAACCAAAACTTATTTGATAAGCTAATTTTTTATTATAACACCAGTAAAAAAAGCACAATACTGCTAATACTATGACCTCTTGTCCTAATAAGGTAAATAGACGAAATATCCCACTAAAAAATGGGTTTCTTATACTCTCTAACTGATATAAAAAATCCATATACCCCCTCCATTCTGTCGCAATCCTGCGAAAAATCTTGATCTTTCACACTTGTAACCATGCCTGCTCAGTAGGTTGTTAGAAGAAATCTTGGTTAGCGTATTATGCTGATCTATTCTTCCCACACTATCCCCTTTCCTCAAACTATCTAAAGCTATTGTATTCCCGTACTTTCCTTTCGTCAAGGGTACATACTATACAAAAAACATCTATAATCAAGAACATCAATGCTATCTTGTTGTTGGTAATAACGGTTCCAAAGGACCATAACCCCAACACTTTGTACAAAGAGCCGTAATAACTACAATACCTTCCTCATATTACAAAAAGGCTGTTGCAAATATTGTTTTGCAACAGCCTAATCTTTTTAAAGTTTTATAGAATCATACTCAATCCTTTAAAACCCTTACTTATTCTTCTTCCTCAGAAAATTTTAAATCATCAAAATTCTCAACGGTAAGATCATTTTCTTCATCCTCGAAATATTCATCCTCAGAGAAGTTTACTTCTTCATCCGAATTAAGGTCTTCGTTCTCATAGAAGTTTTGTTTAAAATCATTACCGGAAAAATTACCTTCGTAATTTCCATTGTCAAATTCATCCTCAGAGAATGTAACTTCCTGATTCTGATCCGTATCTAACTTAACATTGCGGTAGTGTTTCATACCAGTACCTGCTGGAATTAACTTACCGATGATTACGTTTTCCTTAAGACCAATCAATGGATCAATCTTACCCTTAATCGCTGCTTCTGTAAGAACTTTTGTTGTCTCCTGGAAGGAAGCCGCGGAAAGGAATGAGTTCGTTGCAAGAGAAGCCTTGGTAATACCAAGCATTGTCTGCTTTCCTTCAGCAATCTCTAAACCTTGCGCTGCTAGGCTTTCGTTTACATCGTTAAACTCTAAGATATCTACCATTGTTCCTGGTAAGAACTCTGCATCACCATTATTCTCAATACGAACCTTCTTTAACATCTGGCGAACAATCACTTCGATATGCTTATCGTTGATTTCTACACCCTGTAAGCGGTAAACTCTTTGAACTTCCTGAATCATGTAATCCTGTACTGCACGAACACCCTTAATCTTTAAGATATCGTGTGGGTTTACAGAACCTTCTGTTAACTCATCACCAGCTTCAATTACCTGTTCATCCATAACCTTAATTCTAGAACCGTAAGGAATTAAATATGCTTTCGATTCTAAAGAATCATTGCTTGTTCTAGTAACTATAACTTCACGCTTTTTCTTGGTATCCTTAATTG
>DPVV01000173.1 GCA_003526525.1 Lachnoclostridium phytofermentans
TCTATTATTCCAAGTTTTATTTCTTGGGTTGCAGTAGGCTATATTGTATATGCAATGTTAGATCCTACTAAGGGTATGATTAATCAGGTGCTTACGTTCTTTGGAAAAGAAGGAATTTCATGGTATTCAGAGCCTAAATATTGGCCTTTTATTCTGGTAATCACCAAAACATGGCAAGGAGTAGGGCTTGGCAGTATTATATATTATGCAGCATTGATGGGAGTAGATAATGAACTGTATGAGGCAGCTGATATCGATGGAGCAGGTAAGTTACAAAAGACATGGTTTGTTTCTATACCACAGATTGTACCGATTATTATCATTATGGGTATTTTAGATATAGGAAAGATTTTTAGAGCAGATTTTGGTTTATTTTACAATGTAACAAGAGATGTAGGAGCTTTATATCCTAAAACTGATGTTATTGATACATATGTGTTTAGAGCCTTAATGCAACAAGGAAATCTTGGTATGTCAGCAGCCGTGGGATTGTTTCAATCGGTAATTTGTTTTGTGACACTAATGCTCACCAATGCTATTATAAAGAAAAAATCACCTGAGAATGCATTGTTCTAGTAAAGGAGAAAAACACATGAATCGAATCACAAAGAAAAAAAAGGACGCAACAAGTATTTGGGTACATCTTTTCTTTATACTATTTGGAGTTTTATGTATTGTACCGTTTATGATTATAATTTCTGCCTCCCTTTCTGGAGAGACTGATTTGGCTATGAATGGATTCTCTATTCTGCCAAGAAAAGTGGATTTTACAGCATATGCTTATTTGTTTAAAAATCCTAAAATTATAATAAACTCCTATATTGTAACGATCATTATTACTGTTGTGGGTACGTTTTTAGGAGTATTATTTATGTCTATGGCTGCCTATTGTTTAGCACGCAGTAACTTTCGATTTAAGAAAGCATTGACTTTTTTCATCTTTTTCCCAACACTGTTTAGTGGTGGATTAGTACCTAGTTATATTATCAATACTCAATATCTACATTTAACCAATACACTGTGGGCGCTTATTTTGCCAAGTTTAATCAATGTTTTTCATGTCATAATGTTGCGAACTTTCTTCAAACAATTACCAGAGGCTTTGTTTGAAGCAGCTAAAATAGATGGGGCTAGTGAGTATCATATATTTTTCAAAATAGCACTTAAGTTATCTAAGCCAGTAATTGCAACCGTAGCTTTTTTAAGTGCTCTGGCAAAATGGAATGAGTGGTACAATGCTATGCTTTATATTAGAAAAGATGAGTTAGTTCCACTTCAATATTTACTTCAACGAATGATGATGAATATTCGTGCATTATTGGATGCTATGCAAAATGCTCCTGTCATGGTCAATATACATGATTTGCCAGGTGAAAATCTAAGAATGGCTATGTTAGTAGTAGCCATTGGACCTATGCTTTTTATATTCCCATTCTTTCAAAAATATTTTACGAAAGGAATGACAGTTGGGGCTGTCAAGGGCTAAATAATTATAAGAAATTAGGGGTTGTTGTTCTTACTTTAAGAACAATGTACCCTTAATGATAAAAACTAAAATTGGGGTGGATTTTTCACTACCACAAAATCAAGAGGAGGTTTTTTAAATGAAAAAAAGAGTAGTTGCATTATGCTTAGCTACCGTTATGACGGTTGGATTATTAACTGGTTGCAAAGCAAAAGACGAGAGTCAAAAAACAGGAACAGAAGTAACAAATGACAAAGATAATAAATCAGATGTAGGTGAGAAAGAGCCTACGAATACTGCTACACCTGCTACTGATGAAAAAACAGTTACTGTGAAGTGGTGTGTGTTTGGGGATAAGGCACAGGATCATGACTTAGTTATGAAAGATTTAAATGCGAAACTTAAAGAAAAAATCAATGTAGAATTAGATTTAGAGGTAATTCCTCAAGGCGAGTACAATGACAAAATGAAGCTAGCTAGTACAGGTGGCGAAAATTTTGATTTAGTATTTACTGCAAGCTGGCTTAATAATTACGATGAAAATATGTCTAGAGATGCATTTATGCCATTAAATAAGCTTATGGATGAATATGGTAAAGACATGCAAGCATCAATACCAGAATGGTTACTAGATGTGGCAAAGGTTAACGGAGAATTATATGCGATTCCAAATCAACAAATTATTGCAAGACAATTAGGTGTAGTAATTCAGAAGGAATATGCAGATAAATATGGTTTTAATAAAACTTCATTAAAAGATATTAGAGAATTAGAACCATTTTTTGATGAAATCGTAAAGAATGAACCTTCTTTGTTCCCAGTAGATATAAGAGTTGAAGCAGTTACGGAAAAAACATATGAAGGTTTGGCTGCAGATTCTGCTTTTATTAGAAAAGATGACCCAAATGCAACATTAATTCCTGCAACAGAAGTAATTGCAGATCAATTAAAGTTAGACAATGAATGGTATCAAAAAGGATATATTCGTAAGGATATCGCAACTGTAACAGATAATTCTGCTGATGTAAAAGCAAATCGTTATGTATGTACATTAAGTTCTTATAAACCAGGTTGGGGTGCAGAATTTACATCTAGACAAGGTGTTGAATACATAGCAGTTCCAATTGAAGGTGCCTACATCAAAGCTATATCAGGTATTGAAACTATGACAGCTATCAATGTTAACTCTAAAAATCCAGAAGCTGCTATGAAATTATTAAATTTAGTTTATACAGATAAAGAGATTTTCAATGAATTATTATTTGGTTTAGAAGGAACTCACTATACTAAGACTGGTGAAAACTTTGCAGAACCAGTAGCAGATTCTAAATATAATTATAGTGCATATGCATGGAGAGTAGGTAACCAATTCAATGCTTGGTATCTACCAGGACAAGTGGATGGTACTTGGGAAGAAACTGATAAGTTAAACAATACAGCTCAAGTATCTGTGTTAAGAGGATTTACTTTTAGTCCAGCTAATGTGCAGGCAGAATTAGCACAAGTAGCAGCAGTAAAAAAAGAATATAAAAATGCTCAATATACGACAAAAGATATTGATGCATATATTACTGAGTATACTGATAAGTTAAATCAAGCAGGATTACCAAATATCGTAAAAGAATTACAAACACAAATCGATGCGTGGAAAAATAAATAGGTATTAATGATTAATTTAAATACACCATTCTATTACCATTTAGAATGGTGTATTTTTTAACATATTCAAATGCGTGCAGAGCACGCAGATGGAAGCCTAGAGTGAAAGAAAAATAATTTTTGAAAGGTTGCCACGATGCATTCTTTCACTTTTTTATTAGTGGTAATATGGTAGTTCAGCCATATGGAATGGGTTAAAATATGAATTGGCAAGATAATATAGAGTGGGCAAATAGCTTATTAGAGAGAATTGAAGCAAAATATAGCAAGATTGTAGAACGAACCAAAGTAGATTTTTTCCCTTATACAGTAAAAGATAATCATATGGTAGCGTACGAGTCGGATGACAATTACGATTGGTGGACCAATGGATTTTATCCAGGAATATTATGGGAATTGCATTTGCAATCTGGAAAAACTAAATATCAGGCTTTAGCAGAGCATTATGAAGAGTTATTAGATAGGCCACTTCATAGTTATGAGGGATTACATCATGATGTAGGCTTTATGTGGCTTACCAGTGCAGTAGCAAGTTATCGTATCACTGGTAATAAGCAATCAAAGAACAGAGGGCTTTTGGCTGCCAGTGTATTAGCATCTCGTTATAATATAGAAGGAAACTTCATTCGTGCATGGAATGGAGATGGGAATACCGGATGGGCAATCATTGATAGTATGATGAATTTGCCAATATTGTATTGGGCTAGTGAAGAAACAAAGGATCCAAGATTTGCTTATATAGCAAAGCGCCATGCAGATAAGGTGATGGAGAATTTTATACGTGAGGATGGAAGTGTAAGACATATTGTGTCTTTTGATATAAAAGATGGTCATATGATAGAGGAATTCGGAGGCCAAGGATATAGCGTTGGGTCAGCATGGACCAGAGGTCAGGCATGGGCTATTTATGGATTCGTATTAAATTATTTACATACGAAAGACGAAAGATATTTAATGACATCCAAAAGAGTTGCTCATTTCTTCTTAACCAATATGAGTGTAGAGAAAGATGGGGTACCGCCATGTGACTTTAGGTCGCCGAAGGATCCAATTTATAAGGACACCACAGCAGGATCAATTGCAGCATGTGGATTATTAGAGATTAGTAAGGTAGTACCAGAGTATGAGAAAGGTATCTACCTTGAAGGTGCAATAAGAATTTTAAAAGGTATTGAAACTAACTTCTGTAATTTGAGTTTCGATACGGATAGTTTGGTTGAATACGGAACTGAACGATATGGAAAAGGAACCAACATTCCAATCATCTATGGAGATTACTACTTTATTGAAGCACTTATGAAAATAAAGGGAAATGATATATTATTCTGGTAAAAGTATATCACTTGCCAAGTTTGTGCTGCGCCAAACTTGAGCCATTAGTTGCTCCTAAAGATAGTCGCAGCATGGAG
>DPVV01000229.1 GCA_003526525.1 Lachnoclostridium phytofermentans
CTGTTAAAAATAGACCTTTCGCTTCTATGGTCTCGCCAGCTTTTTCCCTGTCTTTGCTCTCTAAAATTCTTTTCAATTCTATTGGTTCAATTTTTGATAAACCTACCTCAAGTAAAGTTCCAACCATAATTCGTACCATGTGTGGCCAAAAATCATCACCATGAACTGTAATTACGATTTCTTTCTCATCTCCATAGATTTCTAAGGAATAGATTTCTCTCTCTGTAGATTTTTTCATTCTTTTATTATCAGAAAAAGCTTTAAAATCATGCTTCCCAATTAGAAATTTGGCTGCTTCCTTCATCTTAGCAATATCAGGACGTTTAAAGCAATAATAATTATATTTGCGTTCAAATACGGAAGGTACTTCTCCAATGGATATCTTATATTCATATTCAAAGGATGCTGCGTTAAAGCTTGCATGAAATCTCTCTGGTACCTCTAATGCCTCTAAAACAGCAATATCTCTTGGTAAAAATCGATTCAGATATTGCTTAATTTCATAAACTTTTAGGTTGGAATTTGTCGTAAAGTTAGCAACCTGTTTGTAAGCATGTACCCCTGCCTCGGTTCTAGCTGCTCCGATTACCGTGGCGGTTTCATTCTCCATCTTATTTAAGACATCTTCTATCTTTTCCTGGATCGTTACAGACTTCTGATTTCCAGCTTGTTTTTGCCAACCATCATATCGAGATCCGTCGTATTCTATTATTAATTGAATATTTCTCATACTATTCCTCATTTCTACTGTCTTTTATTTTCTACTGCTTTTTATTTCTACTAACTTTTTATTTCTACTGCCTTCACAAACCATTTTGATGACATTAACAATAGAGGAAGACACATAACGAGGTACTTTACCTCTTTTATTTTTTCTAACCTGTTCTTCATTCTATCTCTAGGATTCACCAAATGAGTATGAAATATCAAGTTTAGGTGAGTAAACTTAACCAATTTCTAGTACTATTGTATCATATTTCATTTCGCTTTCAAAGTAATTTTAGTGTGATTCTAAGATATCATTTCCGAAGTTTCTATTACTATGATGATAGAATATAATTTCACTTATTTATCAATTAATAATTATCTGGTATGGTTAAAAACATTCAAACTGGACATTTTCATACGACCAGTTTAGTGATAACATACGTCTAAGCTGATCAGAACTAATGAATGGTTTAAGTAAACCATATAGAAAATAAATAATATAATAGGAGTGATATATATGAACTCTATAAAAACAATGAATCAAAATAATATGGAATCCAATTTAAGTCAAAGCAAACCTATTACATTAATCATAGGAGCTATCCTAACCATTGCATCCGTTGTAGCAATTATCTACGGATATTTTTCAAAAGAAACCACTGAAGTAAGCCAGGCCGATAAATTATTAATCTTCGGATTAATTGCCTTACTTTTTGGAATCGTCATTCTTGTAAATGGTGTCATTCAATTAAGAAAGCCAGCCATCAAGGCCACGAAATCATCAATGAATGTTATTACCCTTGCCCAAGCTGCCCTTTTTGCTGCATTAGCTTATATCGGGTTTAGCTACTTCCGTATCGATATACCAGTAGGTCCTGGAAGTACTGCATTTCATTTTGGTAATACTTTTGTTGTTGTAGCAGCTCTTTTACTCGGTGGCTCCTGGGGCGGTCTTGCTGGTGCAGTCGGACTATCTCTTGCTGATTTAATGAGTGGTAAATATTTTACCGTAGCACCTCAGACATTTTTCTTAAAACTATGTATCGGATTGATTACTGGCTTTGTTGCTCATCAGATTTTTCATATCAGTACCTTAAACAAAAAGTCAAAGATTTTAACAGCTTCCATCGTAGCTTCTGTTGCGGGATTAGGCTTTAACGTAATCGCTGACCCTGTCGTTGGTTACTTTTATAAAAAAATCATCCTTGGAGTGCAAGGTGACTTAGCCATTAACTGGGCTAAGATAACTGCAGTAACAACCTTTGTCAATGCTGTAACTTCAGCAATTATGGCAGTACTTCTTTATAATGCTCTACGTCCCGCTTTAATTAGTGCTCATATGTTTCTTAGAAAAGAACCAAAAGAGGTAGGAAAAAAGTAAGAGATTGCTAAACTGAATTAAAGCAGAAAAGTAAGAGATTGCTAAATTGAATCAAAAAGCAGGCACCTTTAGGAAACTAATTTCCTAGAGATGCCTGTTTCTTTTTATACAAAACTAAGTTTATTCCAGCTGTAACTTCGCAAAGATTACCTCAAATAAATTATACTTTTCTTTAAAATCATCTTCTGGAAGCAATGTTCTTTGTCCTGCATACTCCACTAATAAGCTGGTATATGCCACGAATGTAATATGCTGACGTAATAAATCAACACGTTCCATTTCATTATATTTCTTTACAACACTCCAATTTGTAGTTGTAATCTCATAAACGTCCTCATCTTCCATTGAATTAAGGATCTCAATAATTGCTTCATATTTTTGTGCAACAAATAATTCGCGTAAATCCATATCTCTGTTTTGTAATTCTTCGTTCATACGTTACCTCATTCCTGTATATGTTTGCTGTATTCAAAGCTTGTTTCATATTTCAAACAGACTTATGTTTTTATATAGATACTTTTACCTTCTTTTGATTCGGCAATAATTTTGAATAATCACTTGTACGGTACGATTCCCCATATACTCATTGAGTGTAGGATAATACGTAAATGCTAAGTCTACCTCATTATATTGCCCAAGATACATCTTTCTTACTTCTTCTTTTCCATATTCCGCTTCGACAAACTCATTGAATTCTGTAATATCTCCAAAATACAAGGCATCCATCGCAAAACCTTCGGAATTGATGATATTAAGTTTTAACACATTCTGATTCTTTCCTAAAATACGAGCTTGGCGTATCTTAAAGTGCTGTTCTGCAAACACCGGTTTATTATTTCCCTTTCCAAATGGTTCAAGCTTCTCTAACTCCTCTAAAAATGCTTCATTTAGATAACCAATCGGAAGTGGAACATCGATTCGAACAATAGGAATCAAGTCTTCTTCAGAAAGGATCGTATTATGGTTTAACCTATCTCTTAAAGTTTCTAGATTTTCTGCTTTTAACGAAAGCCCTGCTGCCATCGGATGACCACCAAACTTTGTCAATAAGTCCTTACACTTTAATAACTCTTCAAACATGTTGTAACTTTCAATGGAACGACCAGAGCCTTTCACACCTTGCTCTACATCAACAAAAACAAGTGCTGGTTTGTTATAACGCTCTCTCAGACGTCCAGCAATAATTCCAACCAAGCTTTCATGAGTATCTCTTAGCTTCACAACTAAAACTTTATCATGAATCAAATCTGAAGTTTCAATTCGTTCAATCGCCTGTTCTACACCTTGTAACGTCATATCCTTACGGCTGTCATTTAATTTCTTTAAGGAGACTGCTAATTGCTTTGCTTCTTCTGTTGTTTTGGCATCCAATAAATCAAGAGCCACAGCAACCGTATCAAGTCTTCCAGCCGCATTAAAACATGGTCCAATCACAAATCCTATATGATAAGCACTAATTCGCTTTTGTTCTAAACCACACTCTTCAATAAGAGCTCGTATTCCTAAATTTTTTGACTGACTTAATAAGTTCAGTCCATGTTTTACAATCAACCGATTTTCTGAAACCAAATCCATTACGTCAGCAACTGTTGCTATAGCAATAAACTCTAATAATTCATAAAGTTCCTCTTTTGGTACTTTGAAATGCTCATACAAAACTTCGATTAACTTATATACAACACCAGCACCACATAATCCCTTAAAAGGATACGTACAATCCTCTTGCTTAGGATTTACCACAACATCGGCATTCGGGAGTAAAAATGTTCTATTACCATTCTCATCCTCTTCAAAAGCAACTTCATGGTGATCGGTTACCACGACCGTCATCCCTAGCTCTTTGGCATAATCAATTGCGTCAAAAGCAGCAATCCCGTTATCACAAGTTATGATAAGTCGACTACCTGCTTCGTAGCTTTCGCGGACGATACGCCTATTTAAGCCATAGCCTTCAGAAATTCGATCAGGTGCATAGACAACTACTCGCCCACCAAGCCTTTTTAGGGCAGTAGATAAGCTGTGCCCAGATAAGATTCCATCATTATCAAAATCCGTACCTATAGCAATTAACTGATTTTCTTCAATCGCTGTTATAATAAGGTTGCATGCTTGTTCCATTCCCTTCATCATAAGCCCTGAATACATCTCAGTTAAATCACAAGATAGGTAACGCTCTATATCGTCCTCTTTAGAAAGACCACGATTCACAATAATACGTGCCAAAACCGGACTGATAGCAAGACGATTTGCCAATGTCTCAAAATCAGCACGCTTTGCCTCTAACATCCACTTTTCTTTCATTTTTCTCTCCATTCATTATAGCTTAAACAAGAAAATCACACTTCGCGAACTTTTCCTTGTTATAAATATCCCATAAGAAGTTCTTTTCGTTAGATTCGATGGTGCGAAAATCGCACCTTTTTCGGAAGTAAAAAACAAACTTCTGATAAGCTATCATATCAAAACATGTCTGATTTTGCAAGATTTATACGAAAAGAGGCACCCGCAATTAGTAAGTTCTGCGAATGCCTCGTCCTTATGAAAAATTATTATCTTAAAGATTCCTATCGATCCATGCCTTGATACACAATGTCTTTAAATTCACCAGTTAAGGAGGAGTTCTCACCAGCATGAGCATACATGCCTACCATTGCACCGGTAAAGCGTTTTCCACGCTTGATACCTTCATCACATAGATAATAAACTCTATCAAGCTGACCAAGGGAGCTCCAATTAGCTTCCTCTTTCTCTACTAAGTTCTGATAATAAAAGCTCCTCTTAAGCCCTTCTGTCACAATACGAAGACGGTACTCTCCTTTTGTAACCTTAGTTGATAGGCTTATCTTCGTCTCCTCATCAATGTGTTCCACCACCTGTAAGAATAGACCTTCTTTCGTTTCAAAAAGACCGAATTTAAGATACGTATTTTCATCATAATAACAGGTTAAACCATAGTCCTGTCCGATGTTAAGGCTAACATCACCTACTGTTACTTCAAAAGTAAAATGAAAGTCTTGTTGTCTACGTAGTAAGATATTTCTAGACTCTGTAGTATCTAAATCTTTTTTACTTCCCTGTATTTTTAAGTATCCATTACCAAATGTGTACGCATCCTTCTCTGGTACACGTGGAGATACCCATAAACTGCTTAAAATGCCATTTTCAAAATCATCCGATTCCGGTTCAGGAATATATGGTGTTAGATTAGGCAGCTTTTGCAATACACTTGGTCCCTCCAAATTATTCACAATTGGCCAACCATCTGCTGTCCAAGTGATTGGATCGAGCGCGGTTTCACGTCCAAGTAAGCTATATTCACCGTCTAACTGTCTACCACATAAGTAAACCATATACCACTCGCCATTCGGAGTTTTCACAGGTTTTCCATGACCACAACGCTGAATTGCTCCCTTTTCATCCTGCTGTCTCATAATCGGATTGTATGGGCATGGAGTGTATACGCCAAATAGTTCTTTGGATCTGGAGGCGGAGATACGATGACCTGGACCGGTTCCACCTTCTGCCTGAAAGAGGTAATACCAACCATCTTTTTTAAGTAAATGAGATCCTTCCGGCGCTCTCTTTTGATGTCCATAATACAAAAGGGTGGCTTCGGAAAGCTGTTTCTTTCCATCTTTACTTATCTCAAAAATTCTTGCTCCACGATTTAATAACATATAGCGTCTTCCATCGTCTTCTGTAAAGAAGGATGGATCAATACCATCTTCATCAAGAAACACTGGTTCACAATATGGACCTTCCGGTTTATCCGAAGAAACAACCATTTGTTTTCGATAGACAGTTCCAGTATCATTTAAACGATAGGTTGCGGTAATATAGTATTTTCCTT
The DNA here is from genome assembly GCA_003526525.1 of Lachnoclostridium phytofermentans. GTDB lineage: Bacteria > Bacillota > Clostridia > Lachnospirales > Lachnospiraceae > Lachnoclostridium. The sequence goes on from DPVV01000229.1 coordinate 5,940, forward strand.
CATAATAAGTAATGTCTGGTGCCCAATATCCACGTCCACCTTCTAGTTCATCTAAGTACGCCCACTCTGGGTTTGTAATTGCATGTCCAATTACTTTCCAATGAATTAAGTCCTTAGAATGAGAAATTGGAATACAAGGGAAGAATATAAAGGAGGAGTTAACCATATAAAAGTCATCTCCTACACAAATTATCGATGGATCAGGATGCATACCAGTACGAATTGGGTTATGGTACATCTGTTCATATGGTGTTCCACATACTTCTTCAAAGAAGGAAAGAATTTCTCTATTTTTATTTTTGTATGCTATTTCATATGGGGTTACTAGATTGATATCTCCAGAAACCGGTGACATTCCTACTCTTTCTACTAGGTAGCGAACAACCGATATGTTACCTGATTCAACTCCATAATGAAGTACGTTTCTGTTTAATTCATCCGTTTCATTAAAACTTGCTCTGGAATATTCTACAATATACCGTACTATTTCTAAATCTCCTAGAGAGGCAGCCAAAAATGGTAACCATACTCCTCCAGTTCTATCCTCAATTGAATTTGGATCCTTTACTAACAGATCCTTCACAATATCTAAATCTTTGTTTAATATTGCCTCGCGTAATGTCATTCTTCTACTCCTTAGCAACGTATTTGCTTTGCTGTCGTTCCTTTTAGTTACTATATCAGTGTAACATGAATAATTTTAAAATAATACAGATTTTTTTGCTTTCAAGTCTATAATATCTAGAAATCTTGTCTTTACCAATTGTTATTGATTTCCATCTCTTTTTGGTATAACCTATAGGGGAGTTATGTATTACATTGGGAGAATAGATAAGGTAAAGGAGTAAATGCTTGTATGCAAAGACATATCTTATGGTATCAAGACCCAGCGAAAGACTGGAATGAAGCCTTGCCTCTTGGCAATGGTAGACTTGGCGCAATGATTTATGGGAAACCAGAACATGAAGTCATTCAAGTAAATGAAGATAGTATATGGTCTGGCTATTCCATGGATCGAAATAATCCAGATGCAAAAAAGAATCTGCCAATCATTCGATCACTGATTGCAGATGGTAATTTGGAGGAAGCGCAAAATTCTACTTTACATTCACTTAGCGGAACCCCAGATAATATGCGTTGTTACCAAACCGCAGGAGAAATACATATAACAACTGGACATAGCGAAGTTACAAACTATAAAAGGGAATTAAATCTATCCGAAGCAATCGTAACTGTTTCCTATGACTTTGAAGGAACTAATTTTGTACGTGAACATCTCATTAGTACGCCAGCTGATGTTTTTGTAATGCGATTCACCAGTAAGGGTCCTAAAAAATTAAATCTAAGCATTCTTTTATCAAGACCTCATTTTATGGATCGTTTATCTTGTGAGGATGGCGACTCAATAGCTCTAATTTACCGTGGAGGAATTCCTTTTTGTAACCGCCTTACTGCTGCTTCCTGTGATGGTAAGGTACAAACCATTGGAGCACACCTTGTTGTGTCGGAAGCAACAACTGTGACTTTGCTTTTTGACATCAGAACTGCTTATCGTAGTGAAAACTATACGAATGAAGTAAGATCTCATCTCATGGATGTGAAGTCATTACATTTTGATGAACTAAAACGTTCTCACAAGAAAGATTACCAGAGATTATTTAACCGAAACGACTTCATCTTAACTCCATCAAAAGAGGAAGAAGCTGACGTTACCACTTTGGATACCGCCAAACGTCTTGAAAGAATGCGAAAGGGGCAAAGTGATCTAAAACTATTAGAAGATTACTTTCATTTTGGAAGATATCTACTCATTAGCTGTAGCAGGCCGGGTACTCTTCCAGCTAATCTTCAAGGCATTTGGAATAACAGTATGACACCACCTTGGGGAAGTAAATTCACCATTAATATTAATACAGAGATGAATTATTGGTTTGCTGAGAAACTTAACTTACCGGAGCTTCATCTTCCACTCTTTGATTTATTGAAACGTATGCATCGAAATGGTAAAGTTACAGCAGAAAAGATGTATGGCTGTCATGGATTTGTCGCTCATCATAATACGGATCTATGGGGAGATTGTGCACCACAGGATTACTGGCTTCCTGGAACCTATTGGGTACTAGGAGGTGCATGGCTTTGCCTTCATATCTGGGAGCATTATGAATATACGAAGGACATCCATTTCTTAATCAAGATGTTTCCTGTTCTCTCAGATGCCTGCCTATTCCTGACTGAATTTTTAACTGAGGATGAAAATGGTAGTCTAATTTTATCACCAACTGCCAGCCCGGAAAATAAATACCGCCATCCAAATGGACAAATTGGCTACCTCTGCGCTGGTTGTACGATGGATCATCAAATCATGAGAGAGCTATTCCATCATTATATCGATGCATATAATACACTGCTAGACATTAAGAATTCTACAGAACAGAAAGAAGTTACAGTAACTCTGAAGGAGGAGCTTACCAAGTCAGTAGAAGACTGTCTTAGTCGATTACCTGAGACAAGAGTACATAGCAACGGTACCATAATGGAGTGGAATGAAGAATACGAGGAATTAGAATTAGGCCATCGCCATATTTCACATTTATTTGGATTATTCCCTGGTACGCAAATTACTCCGGAGCAAACTCCTATACTTTCAGAAGCTGCAAAAAAGACATTAGAAAGAAGATTGCAACACGGTGGTGGTCATACCGGCTGGAGCCGTGCTTGGATTATTAATTTCTGGGCAAGATTAGGTGAAGGTGAGTTAGCTTATCAAAATGTCAAAGCACTCCTAACCGGAAGTACTCTTCCAAACCTATTTGATAATCACCCACCATTTCAGATTGATGGTAACTTTGGCAGTGTTTCAGGTATTTGTGAAATGATATTCCAGTATAGAAATAACACCTTGTTCCTACTTCCTGCCTTTCCTGATGAGATAAAGGATGTGACTTTCCTAGGGTATAAAGCTACCTATGGTCTAACAGCTAACTTAACCTATGCAAATGGAGAATTAAAGTCTGTTGTTCTTACCTCAAAAGAGCCTCGGAGCATAGTATTAAATTATAAAGACAAAACTGTTACTATTGATTTGACAAAGGGTGAGAATAAAGTTGATTGTAACGTATTTTTCTAAATAACAGGAATTATCTCAATTTATTCTAATTTTAACAATCAAAAGTGCATCGGAGTTAGTCACCTAATGACTTCTTCCGATGCACTTAAATTTCTTATTCTGCCTCAGCAGCTTTAATCATAATTGCACATTCTACACGCTTTCTTTGTAACTCACATCCAATATCATAAGTATCATTGATATTTCCATGGAATTTAAAAGCATTGGCAGAACATCCGCCGCTACAATAGAATTTTGCAAAACAATTCTTACATTTTTCTTTGGAATATACATTACAACTCTTAAACTCTTCTCTTATATCGGTAGCTTTTACGCCATCAAATACAGTACCCATTAAGTATTCTTCTTCACCAACGAACTGATGACATGGATATAAATCCCCCCATGGTGTTACAGCAAGATACTCTGTTCCTGAACCACAACCAGACAAACGTTTCGCAACACATGGTCCACCGGTTAAGTCAATCATAAAGTGGAAGAAGTTAAACCAGTGACCTGCTTTTCTTCTTTCGATAATGTATTTCGCTAACTTATCGTATTCCTCCATTAAGATTGGGAGGTCTTCCACTGTAATCGCATATGGTTCGCCATCCTGAGCAACTACTGGCTCTACTGAGATTTGTTCAAACCCAAGCTCTGCCAAGTGTTTCACGTCTTCAGAAAAATCTAAATTATTGTGAGTAAAAGTACCACGAACATAATAATTTGTTTGATTTCTGCTATCTGCCAATTTTTTAAACTTAGGAATAATGAGGTCGTAGCTACCTTTTCCATTACGGAAAGGACGCATGTTATCATTGACTTCTCTTCTTCCGTCGATACTAAGTACTACATTACTCATTTCTTTGTTAGCAAATTCTATAATGTCATCATTTAATAAAACGCCGTTTGTTGTTAATGTAAAACGGAATTTTTTATTATGAATTTCTTCCTGACTTCTTCCGTATGCTACTAAATCTTTTACTACCTGGAAGTTCATTAATGGCTCTCCACCAAAGAAGTCAACTTCTAAGTTTTTACGGTTACCGGAATTAGCGATTAAGAAATCAAGAGCTTGCTTTCCTACTTCATAACTCATTAAAGCACGTCTTCCGTGATACTCGCCTTCCTCTGCAAAACAGTAACGGCAAGCGAGGTTACAATCGTGAGCGATATGAAGGCATAACGCTTTTACAACGGTCTCTCTTTGCTTAAAGCTTCCGATATAATTTTCATAAATATCTTCGGTAAATAAATTACCATCTTCCTTCATTTTTGTTACTTCATCATAAATATTGCTGATTTCCTGCTTTAATGAATCTTTTGTAAGCTCAGGATAATCCTTCACTAAAACATCAAAGTTATTCTCTGTGTTGTATTTATCCCACATCTCTTCAACAATTTTTTGTTTGCTCTCAGTTTCATAAAGAGCAATAATATCATATGCAAGATCATCTACAACATGTACCATTCCGCTATTCACGTCAAGTACGATGTTGTAACCGTTATTTTTATACTGGTGAACCACTTTTGTTACTCCTTTCAATGTAAGTCCTAATAAGGACAAAGCCTCTTCTTCTATCCTATGTCTTATGCCATTTCATTTATGTCAAAAAAACAAATGACCTTACTATTATAAAAAGTAATTTTAAAACTTTCTATCATAATGATTGTGCTAAGCTTACAAGTAATTAATGTTAAAGAAAAGCAAAACAAATCTCATATAAGGCCAGGACTGATTCATGTCAAAGCAAATACTCAGAACCCGCTTTACTACTTCCTCGTAATGAACCACTCCTCGTCTTATATGTCCTTAACATGGAATAAGCAGCGACATACGCGCTGCTTACTAATTCATCACAAGAAAAAGTTCGCGAAGCGTGCTTTTTCTTGTTTCCATTTTTATTCCATACTGACAGTTAAATACTGTCCTTGTCGGATATGGCATCAGGACTGTAATTATCTATTCTCGCAGCTCTGATTTCCTACTGTACAAGATGTTTTACAAGCAGATTGACAAGAAGTCTGGCACTCGCCGCATCCACCTTTTTTCATCGTATCTTTTAAATTCTTTGTGTTTAAAGTTTTAATGTGCTTCATTATGTAGCCTCCTAAATATCGTTAACTTACCATATTATATCATAGTTTAGTAAAATAGCAAAGTGTTTTTTTTGATATATAAAATTTTCTGGCACATGTAATTTTCTTAAAAAGAAATTTTATGAAAAGAAACTTTATGAAAATTGAAACTTTTTGAAAAATTGAAACTTATTGGGAATGAAACTTTCTGAAAATAAATTTTCATAATAGTGAATTACTACTTTTTTATTGTCGTTATTACTTGAACTATCAAAAGCAGAATGGTATAATACATTATATAGTATTAATAACCACTTGTTATTTTATTTAATACAATGTAGCTTTTAATTTCATTTGGAATGTAGTTTTTTATTTTAATGCAATGCGGTATTATATCTGTAATAAGCAAATTTAAGTAAAATAGAACGATTACATAAATGGATTGTGACTCTAATTAAATATGAAAAATAAGAAAAAGTAACGATTTGTGAACTTTTCCTTGTCATGAA
>DPVV01000232.1 GCA_003526525.1 Lachnoclostridium phytofermentans
GCTTCTGCTGTAACGCAGCTGGGAATGCACGAAAAATATTACCGGCCCCAAAATGTAACCAAGTCGGTTCTTTCATTGTATCTTCCTTCACTTTCTCATAATCAAAGGTAGGAAGTTTTATCTCAGCTTTTTGAAAATTTTCTTTTTGCTCTAAGATTTCTTTTCTATTTAACTTCATAGTGGCCTCACTTTTTCGTATCTATTTTTTATTATTTGTTTGACTTCTCTAATGCTTCCCATATACCATTTAAATACGCGATACCTAATGCTCTATCGTATAAGCCGTATCCTGGTCTACCTACTTCATCCCAAATCATACGTCCATGGTCAGGGCGGATATAAGTATCTGGAGCTGTCTCATGAATTGCCTTCATAATCTCGAACATATCTAAAGAACCATCACTGGATAAATGAGAGCTTTCTCTAAACTTACGATATCCTAAATACTTAACGTTACGTACGTGGAAGCATCCTACACGGTTTTTACCACCAAAGTAGCGAATTATTTCTGGAATATCATTCTCTGGATTTGAACCTAAAGATCCTGTACAGAGACAAATTGTATGGCTTTCGCTATCGTATAACTCAATGATTTTATCAAATAACTCCTTGGAATGAGCAATTCTAGGTAATCCAAAGATTGGCCATGCTGGATCGTCTGGATGAACTGCCATCTTAACACCACACTCTTCGCATACTGGAATAACTCTTTCTAAGAAATATTTATAATTTTCTCTTAATTTATCAGGATCGATGTCCTTATACATTGCTAGAACATTCTCTAATTCTTTCAGGCGTTCTGGCTCCCAACCCGGAAGACGGAAACCGTTTGAATTTTTGCTGGTATTCTCTACAATTTCAAGCGGAGTTAAGCCTAATAATTCTTCTTCATCATAGTATAAAGAATTGGAGCCATCTTCATCTATTACACGTGCTAAGTCAGTTCTTAACCAGTCAAGTACTGGCATGAAATTATAAACAATAACTTTAATTCCGTGTTTTGCAAGATTTCTAATAGTCTGAATGTAATTCTCTATATAAAGATCTCTGCTAGGAAGTCCCAACTTAATATCTTCATGTACATTGACACTTTCGATTACCTCAACTAAAAGACCTGCCTTATGAACATGCTCTACGTACTTTGCAATTACTGGCTCTTCCCAAACTTCACCCGCTGCATATTGGTCAAGTACTCCCATTAAACCACTACATCCAGGAATCTGTTTGATTTGCTTTAATGTAATACTATCGTTCCCTTCTCCATACCAACGAAATGTCATCTTCATACCATATTCCTCCTAATAACTTTTTTCTTGAATTAACTAACTTGATGTTTTTTTGAGTTACTTGATGTTTTTTTGAGTTACTACAATTATTTTTATTGTAGATTTAGCTCACTATTTCGTAATTTTATTACTTTATAATTCTAGGCATCTCTATCATTTATGATAAAAACAAGGAAGTATTCCCACAATCCTCTAAATTATATTTCATCACAATTTTGGTATCTACTGTCAATAATGGTATTCTTGGTACAAATCCTTCTAAGATATGTTTCGCTAATACTTTCACAGCTTGATATCCTTGAAAATAAGGATCCTGATATAAAACAGCAGTACACCATCCTTCCTTTAATGCCTGAATCGTTGGTTTCGTAATATCATAGCCCACTAATATGATATCTTTTCTTCCAAGCTCTTTCATTGCCTCAATCGCGCCTACTGTACCTGAAGAACCAGTTATGTATAGTGCTTTTATATCTGAGTTCTCCTTTATCACACGTAGTGTTTCATGATAGGCACTTTGGGTGTCATTAAAACATTCTGAATGTGGACAAAGTGTTATATTGGGATATTCTCGTTGGATAACTTCATAAAACCCTATAAAACGTTCAATGAAGGAATTTGTTGCTAAAAAACTACCTAGTGCAGCTACTTTTCCTTCTTGTCCCATAAGCTTTCCAATCAGCTCACCTGCTAAGTTACCTGCTCCTCTAGCATTCGTACCTATATAACAAAAACGATTTGTTGCTGGTGCATCTGTATTAAAGGTTAATACAGGTATTCCTAATTCTACCATCCGATTTATCATAACATCCGTTTTCATACCTGCAGAGTTGATTGCGAAACCATCATATTCTTTTATGTCAATAGATTCCAACAAAGCAAGCTGTTCTTCCCATGATATATTAGTCGTTTTCCACTGTGTTACTTCAACTCCATAAAACTGCAATTCTTTTGCCGCCTGTTCAATTCCTCTGGTAACATAATCATAAAAATCAGCATGATTTTCACAATATACAATCCCTAGGCGTATCGATTTCTTACGGCTTAATGCTCCTGCAATTGGGTTTGTCTGATAACCCATCTCTTTGGCAGTCTGCAAGATGAATTCTTTCGTCTCTGAATGAATTCCATTACGATTATTCAAAGCACGATCTACTGTACCAATAGAAGTATTGCACTTCTTTGCTATTTCAGCAATGGTAACTCTTTTCTTCATACTCCACCTCGACTCCGTTATTTTTCGTTATATTATTGTACTTTTTTATTAACAGAAACTTCATTACATATAATACAGTAGCTTATATATCTCTGTACAGTAGCTTCTTGTTAATAACCCACCCATGTAATGACATTATATCCTATAAAAACACGTTTGTCACTAGAAATATTCGTTAACGTTAACGTTATATTTTTTTAAGTTAATTTTTAGAAATATACTAAGAATTTTATAAGTTCATTTTTTGCTATCAAACGTGTTGCGAAACAATGTAATTCAACGTATGAGGTTAGATTCTGAATCCTCCGGAAAATTTTCATTGATAAGGAATTTCAGCATAATTTCCTAATAAAAAAA
>DPVV01000224.1:0-6048 GCA_003526525.1 Lachnoclostridium phytofermentans
TAGGATTGTAATAAAAATAGGATTGTAATAAAAATAGAATTGTAATAAAACAGAATCGTAATAAAAACAGCGCAATAGAAATAGAATCGTGATAAAAGCAGAATTGATAAAAATAGAATCGTATATATAGCAAAAAGCATAAGGATACTATCAGATATAACAATTTTATAGAAAGAATATTGCATGTAAAAAGCATGGTATTAAGTCCAAAAGATTTAGTACCATGTTTTTTTTATTCACAGAAAAAACACAATATTTTCCACATTTCTTCACAATAAGTTGTTACCATTTACCTGTATCACTAGAATAATGGGTCGGTAAAATTAGGGAGTTTCATGGATTGGATTAAAAGGAGGAGAAGAAGTTGATTGAAGTAAAAGGTTTGGTGAAGAAGTATGGAAATCATTTGGCTGTTGATCACCTTAGCTTTACAGTAGAACGCGGACAGATATTGGGATTTTTAGGCCCAAACGGAGCTGGTAAGTCTACAACCATGAACATGATTACAGGCTACATATCAGCCACAGAAGGAACGGTAATTATTAATGGGCACGATATGTATGAAGAACCGGAAGTAGCGAAAAAAAGTATTGGCTATCTACCAGAACAACCGCCAGTCTATCCCGATATGACTGTTCGAGAATATCTGGAATTTGTAGCAGAACTTAAGAAAGTACCAAAGTCGCAGAGAAAGGCAATGCTTGAAGAAATTATAGTAGGCGTAAGGCTTAAGGAGGTTGAGTTTCGCTTAATTAAACACCTTTCCAAAGGTTATCGCCAAAGAGTCGGTTTTGCACAAGCAATCATTGGTTATCCAGAAGTAATTATCTTAGATGAACCTACGGTAGGTTTAGACCCTATGCAGATTATTGAAGTTCGTGACTTGATTCGTGATCTTGCGAAACAACATACAATTATATTAAGTTCTCACATCCTTTCAGAGATTAGTGCGATTTGTGATACGATTATGATTATAAATCATGGTAAGCTTGTAGTAAGTGATACACCAGAGATGTTAGCAAAGCATCAGAAAGGTACGAATAATTTATCACTTTCTATAAAGGGTGATAAAAGTACTGTAATAGAGGCTCTTAACTCCTTAGATGGAATTGAGAAATTGGAAGTGAAGGAAAATGAAGAAACACATCTAATCGAGGTATCCATTGGGCAAAGTCTTGACATGGATATTCGTGAGGAGGTCTTTTATGCCCTTGCAAAACAGAAGTGCCCAATTTTTGAAATGCATACAACATCGGTAACTCTTGAAGATATCTTCCTGGAGTTAACAAAAGGTGAAGAGAATAATCTAGAGGAAGAAAAAAAGCAAGAAAAAGATCAGGAAAAAGATCAAGAAAATATACTAGATCAAGAAAGTATACTAGATCAAGAAAATATACTAGAGCTAGAAAATATACAAGATCAAGAAAATGGCTTAGGAAAAGAGAATGGAGAGGAGGATATAAACGATGATAGCAATTTATAAAAAAGAGCTTAGAGCTTATTTTAATTCCATTATCGGCTATTTATTTATTTCATTCTTTCTATTCTTCATCGGACTTTATTTTTATATAAATAATGTTTATTCCGGATATGCAAATTTCTCGTATTCTCTTTATGGGATACGTTTTTTCTTTACACTTTTAATTCCGATGATTACGATGCGAATTATGGCAGAAGAAAATCGCCAGAAAACAGATCAACTATTATTAACTTCACCAGTTTCCATAGAGAGAATTATATTTGGAAAATATGCTGCAGTTTTAACAATTTTTGCAATTGTAATGGTGATCTCAGGTGTTTATCCACTCGTACTTAGTAAGTATGGGGATGTAAATTTAGTTTCCTCCTATGTGGCAATACTTGCTTTCTTTTTTCTGGGTGCGGCTTACCTAGCCATCGGATTGTTTATCTCAGCGATGACGGAAAGTCAGGCACTTGCAGCGATTATTACCTTCGCGGTGGTATTGATAACAACGCTTAGCTCTACACTTGGGCAAGTACTTCCAACCGATAATTTTACAGCAGTAAAGGTTTTTCTGCTTCTTGTTTTACTACTTGCAATCATCACGTATGTCCTTATGCATAACATAACTTTTACAATCTTGATTGGGTTATTAGGAGCCGGGGGTGTTATCGGATTATATTTAATAAAACCAAGTATTTATGATGGCTCCGTGGTAAAATTCTTTGACTGGTTAACGATTAGTACAAGATTCGATAGTTTTGTGTTCGAAGTTTTTGATCTATCCTCCATAGTCTATTATCTAAGTATAATAGGAATCTTTGTATTCTTAACGATTCAAGTGATAAAAAAGAGAAGATGGAGTTAGGAGGGGGAAAACGTCATGAGTGAGAAAAGAGAACATAACTTGGGTAAAAAAATCAAATCCTCCTTTCAGAGTCGTAAGTTTAAGGGAGGAGCCTATGCAACAATAATTTCTTCGGTTGTAATCGTCATTGTATTGCTAATTAATTTATTTGTTCAGGAGCTTGGTATAAAAAAGGATTTAACCGCGGATGGCAAGTATTCTCTAACCGAAGAGACAAAAGATTTTATTAAGAATATCAATCATAATATTACGATTTATTATCTAGTAGAAAGCGGTGGTGAGATCGATGAGTTTAAACGTATCGTCGATAATTATGACAATCTAAATAGTAAGGTATCAGTAAAATATAAAGACCCAGTTCAATATCCGAAATTTGCTACACAGTATGTGGAGGATGAAATTGGTGCACAGAGCTTTCTTGTTGTAAATGAAGATACCAATGTAGCAAAATATATTCCCTATCAGAACTTATTTGATTATGAAATTAACAGTTCGACTTACCAATACGATGTGACAGGGTTAAAGGTGGAAGAGCAGATTGATGCTGCAATTTCATTTGTAACGAATGAAGATTTACCAACAGTTTATACTCTGACTGGGCATGGGGAGGCTTCCGTAACTTCGTATTTATCTGGTTTGTATAAGGACAATAATATTACAGCAACAGAATTCAGTTCTTTAACGGCACAGTCTGTTCCGGAAGATTGTGATGTTTTGCTCATCAATATGCCACAATACGATTTGACAGAAGAAGAGACAGCCTTTCTTAAGGACTACTTAGCCAAAGGTGGCGATGCAATCTTCTTCGTTGATTATGTCACTAATTCTCTGCCTAATGTAGTAAGTCTTTTAAATTATTACGGGGTAGATGTTGTAGATGGTCTTGTCGTTGAAGGAGATTCTCAGTATACGATAAGTAGTAGATATCCGACACTCTTAGTACCAAAAATCTCAAGTCATGAGTTTGTTAAAAATATTAAGGATAAAAAATACATTGTAGTACCGGTAGGAAGCGGACTTGCAATACGTAATGATTTAAGAGATACGATAGAAACCAATACCATCTTAAAGACGTCTGACAAAGCATACTCTAAGATTAACGTAAACTCCACTGTAGCGGAAAAAGAGGAAAATGATATTCCAGGTACATTTATTCTCGGGCTTGAAGTAAAAGAGGCAGTTGGAGAGAAAGAAACAAGAATCGCTGTTTATACCGGTAAAGCATTCCTAGAGGATCAATATTTAAAAACCACCAGCTTTGGTAATGCTGACTTAATCATTAACACAATTAATGCGATGTCGGGTCAGGAAAATGCACTATCGATTCGTTCCACCAGCCTAGATGAGCCAATGGTATCTATGAATACAGCGCAAAAGGATAGAATCGGTCTTGTCACTGTTGTATTACTTCCATTGTTCTTCCTTGCAACTGGCATCACGGTTGTAGTTCGCAGGAGGAGAAAATAGTGCCTATGAATAAGAAAAAGAAGAAAAATACGATTACAATCATTCTTTTACTTTTAGTCCTAATACTCTCAGGGATAGGCTACGGGATGCTAAAGTCGCACAATAATAGAGTTGAAAGAGAAAAAGCGGAGAAAGAAGCTGAAGATAATTCAGTAATGTTGAATGATTTCGAGGCAGATAGTATTGTCAATCTAACTGTGACTTCGAAGGATGAAAACTTTGCCTTTGTAAAAGAAGGGGATACTTGGATATTACAAGGAGAAGAGGATTATCCTCTTAGTCAGTCAAAACTCACCTCAATGGCAGCAGGAATCGCAAAATTATCAGCAACACGCATGGTGGTAGAAAATCCAGAAGATTTATCCGAATATGGCCTTAATCAACCAAGTATCTTGATAAAAGCAGTAACGACTGAAGGCAAGGAATATTCGTTACAAATCGGGGATAAACTCCCAACAGACACTGATTATTTTGGAACAACATCAGATGATACCGTATACGTAATACCTATGGCCACTAGAACAAAATATGCAGTTACTAAGGAAGAGCTGTTTGATGTGGAAAGTTCTCCATCGATTACCGCAGACAATATTCGAGAAGTTAAGGTAACAAGTCAATCATATGGTGATTTTCATATGGAATACTATGAAAATAATCCTACTGATTATAGTGGAATGGGGACTTATCCTTGGTTTATGAGAGATGGTTATGTAAATCCAATCAATATGGATAATACAATGACAAGTGAAATACTTTCTAACTATACCGTATTTTCTTTTAGTAAAGGAATTGATTATAAGGCAGAGAATCAGAAAAAGTATGGTCTTACGAACCCTAGGGCAAAGGTTTTTGTACGATACTTATCTACAGAAGGGGAGGAGAAGACCTACACACTCCTAATAGGAGACACCGATTCCGATGGGAACTACTATGTTTCACCAGAGGGATCGAACCGAACTTATCTAATGCCAAAGGATGCGGTAGAAAAGAAAATTATAATAGAAGATAAGGACAGTCTTCTAAGCAAATTTACTCATATGATTAATATATCAAATGTTGAGAAGGTGTTATTATCTGCATCCGGAGAGAATAAAGTTTATGAAATTAAGCGGACGGATAATACGGATTCGGATGGTAAAACTACCACTACAGAAACCTTCTTTGTTGATGGAGAAGAGGCAGACGAAACCGAGTTTCGATCCATCTATCAGCAAATGATTGGTCTTAAGATGGCAGAGCCATTAAAAGAGGCTGTGACGGTAGCAGGAGATTCAGTAGTAACGCTAACCCTTGTAAAGACAGATGGTAAGGAATTGATTGTAGAGTATCATCCATATAATGCCGAACGTTATACGGTAACCGTGGATGGAAAAACTAGTGTACTAGCTGATAAGGCAGAGATAGATGATTTTGTTAAAACAATTCTAAGTAAGTAACATACCTTACTACTTTAGAAATAGGTGCTTCTTAGGCTTTGACTTTTTTCGTGCAACCTTATATCTCTAGTTGTCTACGTGCTTTTCCTTATACTATATCTGCCTACAACTACTGGGTGCCCCTTGGTTGTGGGCAGTTTGTATAGAAAAACAAGATATTTTCTATCATGTTTTTTAAAGTTTCCTATAAATTGTGGCTTGCACAAGCATTTCTATTATGCTATAATATCGAATTGTGATATGTATATTAATTCCTTGCTCTCTTAAAGAAGAGGGCCAGAGACCAAAAGGAGGTGCACGCAACTATGAACAAATATGAATTATCCTTAGTTGTAAATGCAAAAATCGAGGATGAAGCAAAGAACGCTACAGTGGAAGCTGTAAAAGAGCTTATTACAAGATTCGGCGGTAACATTACTAACGTTGATGATTGGGGTAAGAAGAGACTTGCTTACGAAATCCAGAAGATGAAAGAAGGTTATTATTATTTCATCAAATTCGATGGTGATTCTACAACTCCAAGCGAAGTTGAACAAAGACTTCGTATTATGGAGAATGTAATCAGATTTTTATGCATTAGACAGGACGCATAACAAAGGGGGTTATCCTTAAATGAACAAAGTCATCTTAATGGGTAGACTTACCAGAGACCCAGAAATCAGATATTCCCAAGGAGCAAATTCTCTTGCAATTGCAAGATATTCCTTAGCAGTAAACCGTTCCTTTAAGAGGGAAGGCGAGCCAGATGCAGACTTTTTTAACTGTACTGCTTTTGGTAGAAATGCTGAGTTTGCAGAAAAATATTTGAAACAAGG
>DPVV01000224.1:6221-6822 GCA_003526525.1 Lachnoclostridium phytofermentans
AGAAAAATATTTGAAACAAGGTACTCGAATCTTAATTTCCGGAAGAATCCAACAAGATAATTATACGAACAAAGATGGCCAAAAGGTTTACAGCGTTCAGATTATCGTGGACGAGCAGGAATTTGCAGAAAGTAAAAATGCATCAGGCGGTGAGTCTGGTGGATATCAGCCATCTGCAAGACCTACTCCAAGCGCAGCTGTTGGTGATGGTTTTATGAACATTCCAGACGGGATTGACGAGGAGTTACCATTTAACTAATACCCAAACAAAATCCTGATATGTATAAGAACAGAATCGTAGGCGTAAGTCTACAGTATCGAATAAGGAGGAAATAATAATGGCTTTTAATAGACAAGATAAAGGCGATAAGGGCGACGCTCCAATGAAGAGACGTATGACCCGTAGAAGAAAGAAAGTATGTGCTTTCTGTGCAGATAAGAATCACACAGAGATCGATTATAAGGATGTAAACAAGTTAAAGAGATACGTTTCCGAAAGAGGTAAGATTCTTCCTAGAAGAATTACTGGAAACTGTGCTAAGCACCAGAGAGCTCTTACAGTAGCTGTTAAACGTGCTCGTCACATCGCTTTAATGCCATA
>DPVV01000144.1:0-2487 GCA_003526525.1 Lachnoclostridium phytofermentans
GCTATTCCTTGGTATTTGGCCTATTGCGTCTGGTAAACTTTTCTCACGGTTCCATATATGCCTTTGGTGCTCACACGGCTCTTTTGCTTGTCAGTATGAATTTAGGAATAGTTCCAGCAGTTTTACTTAGTTTGGTATTCACCGGATTATTAGGCGTATTAATTGATAAAACTGCGCTCGAACCTTTGCGTAAAAAGAATTCAATTCCAATAGCGTCCCTTATCACAACAATTGGTATTTCTAATATAATACAAAATTTATTAACCGTTTATTTTGGTAGTGAGAAAAAAGCTTTTCCAGCACTTTTTAATTTTGGTGTTATTTCTATCGGAAATATTCAGATTACATGGACACAGATTTGCATTTGCATCGTATCCTTAGGACTGATGTTACTTCTTGTTCTTGTAGTAAAGAAAACGAAGATCGGGCTTGCGATGCGCGGCTGTGAACAGAATCCTAAAGCGGCAAATCTTATGGGTGTTAATGTTAATTTTGTAATTTCCTTTACGTTCTTTCTTGGTGGAGTTTCTGCAGCGATAGCAGGGTCCTTAATCAGTGGATATTATCAGATTGTATATCCTAACATGGGCTATATGGCAGGTTTGAAAGCGTTTGCAGCAGCAGTACTTGGTGGTATCGGTAGCATCCCAGGAGCATTAGTTGGTGGTTTGTTAGTTGGTGTATCTGAGAGTATGGCAGCAACGTTCCTTGGTTCTACCTATAGAGACTGTATGGCGTTTGTTATTTTAATTATTGTGCTAATTGTAAGACCGAACGGCTTATTTGGCAAGAAAGGTATAACAAAGGTATAAGGGCATGAATGGAAAAGAACGCAAAGAAAACGAAAGTAAGTCAGTAAAGAAAAACTTTGTTTATTACATAGAATATAATGTGAATCGTTATAAAGTTCCGCTTGCTATCCTTTGTGGAGTACTGCTCTTAGTGTTTCCAAAGATAATCTCGGACCGTTATATTTTAACGATCTCTGTAAAAATAGGTATCTATATCATGTTGGCGCTAGGTCTTAATATCTTAGTTGGGTACACAGGCTTGGTATCCTTAGGACATGCAGGCTTCGTAGCCATTGGAGCCTATACTGCCTCCCTTCTGGCCACCAAATTAGGATTTGGTTTTTTCCTATCCGTACTCGTTGGTATGGTAGTAGCAGCATTAGCAGGACTTTTACTTGGATTACCAACCCTACGATTATCAGGTACATATCTTTCCATTGTAACACTGGGATTTGGTGAAATTGTAAAAACCATTGCAATGAACTGGGATCCGGTAACGAATGGTACCCTTGGTGTAAAGAATATCCCTAGCCCAATGTTTTTTGGGTGTAAGTTAACCATTGCAAATCACGGACTTTATTATTTAATGTTAGCAATGTTACTCATCGTTACAGTATTTTGTTATTTAGTTTATAAATCACGTACTGGTAGAGCATTTTTAGCAATCAAAACAGATGAAATGGCTGGTACCATGATGGGTATTAACGTTACCTATTATAAAGTATTAGCATTTGTACTATCCGCAGTGATTAGTGCAGTGGCAGGTGCTTTGTATGCTACTCTTATCGGATATATTGATCCGAACACATTTACGTTTGATGTTTCAACCTTAATTTTAAGTATTGTTATCTTAGGTGGTATGGGGACGATACGAGGCATGTTTGTAGGTGCTGTGATATTAATCTCATTTCCGGAAGTATCAAGATCTTTAATGGATTACCGTTTCGTAGTATATGGACTTATTTTGATTCTAATGATGAGATTCCGTCCACAAGGTTTACTTGGTTGGCAATCACAGATTCCATATAGATTATCAAAACATGTAAAAAAGCAACTAGAGATAGATGCGAATCAAAATCAGGAAAGCAGCAGTCTATAGGTGGAAGGGGGGAAGAAAACATTATGGCTTATTTACAAGTGAATGGCATTACAAAGAGATTTGGAGGTATTGTCGCCGTTGATAAAGTCAGCTTTGAAGTTAACGAAGGTGAGATTGTTAGCATTATAGGACCGAATGGTGCTGGTAAAACAACAATATTCAATATGTTAACCGGTGTTTATACCATAGATGAGGGCGAGATTATATTCGATGGCTGTGCAATTCATAATCAGAAACCTCAGGAAGTTGTGAAAGCTGGTATTTCGAGAACTTTCCAAAACATCCGCTTATTCCAGGACCTTCGAGTAGTAGAGAATGTATTAGTTGGTACTCACATTAAGACAAAATATAGTTTTCTTGATTCTGTGTTACGTACGAGAAGATTTCGTAAGGAGGAAGATGAGAAAGTATTGACCGCAATTCGAATCCTTAAGTCCATCGGATTAGATAATCGCAGAGATGATTTTGCGCAGAATCTTCCTTACGGAGACCAAAGAAAATTAGAAATCGCAAGAGCGATTGCAACTGGTGCGAAAGTACTTTTGTTAGACGAACCGGCTGCAGGTATGAATCCACAAGAATCTGCGGAGCTTCTCT
>DPVV01000144.1:2627-8777 GCA_003526525.1 Lachnoclostridium phytofermentans
TCTTCAGTTTATCAGAAGCTTGCAAAAACAGGGCTATACCATTATTTTAATCGAACATGACATGAGCGTAGTTATGAATATCTCGGACCGTATTTATGTTATTGACCATGGAAAACCAATTGCTCATGGTTTACCAAAGGAAATTGCAAATAATGAAAAGGTAATTGAAGCTTACTTAGGAGGTGTTGGTACCGGTGCTTAAAGTGGAAAAGTTACATACCTATTATGGAAATATACACGCTCTTAAGGGCATAGACCTTGAGGTAAACAAAGGAGAGATCGTTTCTCTGATTGGTAGTAATGGTGCAGGAAAGTCAACCTTACTAAGTACTATTACAGGCATCGCGAAGGCACAAAGCGGTACCATTACCTTTAAAGGAAATAACATAACGAATACAGCTCCTTATCATATTACAAAAACGGGAATTAGTATCTCTCCAGAGGGACGTGAAGTATTCCCAAGTTTAACAGTGGAAGAAAATTTAAGGCTTGGTGCTTATATTGTCAACGATAAGAAAAAGATAGCAGAAGGATATGAGCGTGTCTATGAGCTATTTCCAAGACTGAAGGAAAGATATAAACAAAGCGCAGGTACAATGTCTGGTGGTGAACAGCAGATGTTAGCAATTGGACGTGCTTTAATGAGTAATCCGGAACTACTTTTATTAGATGAGCCATCCTTAGGTCTTGCACCAAACATCGTATTACAGATTTTTAACTTAATAAAATCAATCAACGCACAAGGGGTTACTACCCTATTAATTGAACAGAATGCCAATATGGCACTTAGTGTATCAAATCGTGCTTATGTACTTGAGAATGGCTTAGTGTCCATGTCAGGTGATGCCAAAGAAATCGCGGCTGATCCTAGAGTAAGAAAAGCATATTTGGGTCATGCCTAAAAGACACGAAAGGAAGAATGGAGGTAAGTATGAAAAAGATTATTAATGAGCCAACGAAGGTTGTATCAGAACTTCTCAAAGGTATGGAGCTTGCACATCCTGAGTTAGTCTATACAGAAAAACTAGAAGTAATTGCAAGAAGAGAAAAGAGCAACAAAGTTGCAGTAATATCAGGTGGTGGTGCAGGACATGAGCCAGCACATGCTGGATATGTTGGAAAAGGTATGTTAGATGCTGCTATCTCTGGTAATGTATTTTCCTCACCAAGTCCAGACAGAATTATAGAGGGAATTAAGCAGACGGATGCAGGCAAAGGTGTTCTGATGGTAATCAAGAATTATTCTGGTGATATCATGAACTTTGGACTTGCTAAGGATTTGGCAGAGCTTGAGGACATCGAGGTGGAAAGCGTTGTTGTAAGAGATGATGTCGCTGTTCCAGACAGTACTTACTCCACGGGACGTAGAGGTATCGCAGGGACTGTATTTGTTCATAAGATTGCAGGAGCAAAAGCTGAGAGTGGTGCTAATCTGCAGGAAGTAAAAGCAGCGGCTGAGAAAGCAATCGCAAATATCAGGAGTATGGGAATGGCAATGACTCCTTGTATCTTGCCAGCAGTAGGAAAGCCTGGATTTGTACTTGAAGAAAATGAAATAGAAATCGGTATGGGAATTCACGGAGAACCAGGTGTGGAGCGTACTACGGTAAAGACTGCAAAGGACGTAGCTAAGATTTTATTAGATAAGATCTTAGAGGATTATGACTTCTCTGACAGCGAAGTGGCTTTATTGGTCAATGGTCTTGGTGGCACACCACTGATGGAGTTATATATTCTAAATAAAGAAGTGCAAGAGTTGCTAGTAGAAAAGAATATCAAGGTATATAAAACTTTGGTTGGCAACTACATGACAGCACTTGATATGAGTGGATGTTCTATCACATTAATGAAACTAGATGAAGAGCTTAAGGAATTACTGGATGCACCTTGTAATACTCCTGGCCTTACTATTAATTAAGAGGTGAATGCGATGGGATTTCAATTAACAAGTAAAGATTATGCTAATTATATTAGAAAAGCATACGAATTAATTCACGCGAATGGTGATTATATCACTGCTTTAGATAGCGCAACCGGAGATGGAGATCACTGGACCAATATCAATATGGGCTTTGAAAAATTAGTTGAAGTTGCTGAAGAGTTAGAGCAGAAGAGCGTATTTGAGGAGTTTATGCAGATTGGAACAATTATGATGTCAGTAATCGGTGGTTCTTCCGGTGTACTTTATGGAAGTGCTTATCTGGCTGCTGCTAAGGTATTAAAGGGAAAAGAGACGATTGGCAATGAAGAATTATGCCAGGTGTTAGATGCAATGTTACAGGCTATTATGTCTAGAGGTAATGCACAGAAGGGCTGGAAGACAATGATTGATTGTTTGGCTCCTGCAGTAGAATGCTATCAAGCTTGTATAGCGGTGGGAATCGATGAAAAAACGACAGCAGACAAAGTGAAACAAGCTGCAATCGTTGGTGCTGAAAGTACCAAGGCTATGGAAGCAGTGAGAGGCAGAGCTACTTATCAGGCAAATAAAGGAGTAGGACACCTTGATCCAGGTGCAGTAACCATGTCTTATCAGATTGCAACATTGATGGATTGTGTGAAAGAACTTTGTGAATAATCAGCTATTAATCTAGGTGATTAATTATAAAAATAAAAAATACAAAATAAGAAAAGGAGTACATAATTATGATTAAGAATGAAGCAAGTGACAGAGGACAACATATTGAGGATTTACGTAATGCAATCGAGCATAGAGCAACATGGTTCTATTACTTAGTGCAGGAAGCGAAAAAAAGAGGTTTAGATTATGATTTCGCAAGTGATGCGATTACAGCTTGTGGTTGTTTCCATGGTGATAGCAAATACACTAAGACAGATGACTTAAAAGCATTTGCACCTGAGTTTGTGAGCGACAATGTTCGTAATATCTTTGAGATGGACACAGAAGTTACAGACGATGAATTCAACATTACATTCCACTATTGTCCATTGGTAGCTGCATGGAAGAAACTAACGGATGATGAAGAGGAAATTGCAAAGCTATGTGATATTGCAATGGATGGTGATAGAGGTATTTGCAGTACATTTCCTGATTTCGAGTTTGAGTTAGGGAAAACAATTGCTAAGGGAGATCCAATCTGCGAGGTTTGTTTCCGTAAGAAACAGAAATAAGTTTGGGGGGTAACTGCAAGATACCATTTTTGCAGTTCCCCTTTCTTTTGTCAAAAATATTCTCTTTGGTTAAAATTGCTAAAATAATTATAGAAGAAAGCCTCTGCTTGATTTGTCTTTTATAATATGAAATAATAAATTCTGGGAGGTGTAAATAATGCTGGAAACAATTCTTGGATCAATCAAAGAATTTGTAATAAGATTTTCTGATATAATCTCAAATACTGTTGATTCCGATGTTATTATCGCGGATAATAACCTAAAAATAGTAGGGAGCAAATTTCGATACTTTACTCTGTATAATGAAATAGAAGTAGGATCCTTAATATCTGAGGTAATTTCAAAGAAAGAAAAAGTTATAGTAAAGGATAAAGGTGATATAGAATCCTGTAGGGAATGTGAACAATTTCATGATTGTAAGATGATAGGATTTGTAGGAGTACCTATCTATTATAAGGACTGTGTGATAGGGGCTATTGCACTGTTATTACCGCAGCATCGCGTGGAGTCTTTGTTTCAGACAATTGATACATCAATAGAGTTTTTGGAAAATATGGCGGAACTTTTATCTGGTAAGATAGAGTACTATAATCAAAACCAGTCTCTTAGCCAAATTATTGTTGAGCGAGAAGCGATGATGGATTTACTTTCAGATGCTGTTGTATTTACAGATTATTATGGAAATATACAGCACTGTAATAGCAGATTTAAGAAGCTTTTTACATCGGATAAAAACGTTAACGGTAAACAGTTACAAGAATTATTGCCACATGCTATCTTCGATGAATATTTTAGTGAATACAATGAGTTAAAAAATATAAGAGTATATATAACTTGTGGTTCTTATTCGTTCTATGGATTTGTTTCGAGTAAACAGGTAATAGTAAATGGAAAAGAATATGGAACCATGTTTGTGTTCGAAACGATGAATCAGGTTCAGAAAAATGTTCAGTTATCAGAGAAAGGATCTATGGTAACATTAAAATGGGCAGAATGGATTTATCCACGTGATATAATACAGAAGTCAAAAGCCTTGGCTGTGACAGGAAAGACAATTTTAATTAGCAGCAAGAATCGAAATTTGAGTGAATTACTTGCAAAAGGAATCACCAATTTCTCAGAACGAAGCCTAAATGGACTAAAGATTCTATTTTGTGATAACATGTACCGAGATTTATTAAATGTTTTTTTATTTGATGAGTTTGGAGAATTAAGAGATGCCAATAATGGGACAATGTTAATCCACGATGTTGAGAACTTACCACTTTATGTTCAGGAACGGCTTTTGTATTTTATAAAGACAGGTAATATTAAGTTAAATAATAATACGAGTGTAAAATCTGATGTTCGACTCATCTTTTCTTCCACAGGTGATTTAAAAGAACTCGCGAAAAATGGGCTATTTTTAGAAGAGTTATACTATCATATCTCAGAGCATGAGATCATAGTTCCAAATCTGCAAGACGATATGACATTATTTAAACTTTTAATTAACTCAGGCTTAAGTTATTACGGGAAGGTATATCAAAACAATAATGTTTCCTTAGATAAGGAAGTGTTAGAATATCTCTTTCGTTCTAGCTATAAGGAGAATCTCAATCAGCTTGAATCAGTTCTAGAGGCCATTGTAAGAAAGAATGACAATGAGGTAACGTTAGACGACATCAAAGATATGGGATTTTACAAACAAAAAAATCAAAATGATATATCTTTAAGTACATTTGAAATGGAGAAAATATCGGAATTATTAAGAACAGGATGTAGTAAATCAGAAATTGCCAGACGCCTTGGAATAGGAAGAGCAACTCTTTATCGAAAGCTTGTAGAGTATGGAATATCTGATTAGTTTAAATTATAAAGAAATGCTTTTGTAAGATAGGTGGTATCATCTGTTAAGCAAAAGCTTTTTTGCTTTAAAAAAGTTATTGCAATACGTATATATTTTGATTACAATATGGTAAAATGTGTTAAGGTGTCGATTTTACATGGAAATATTTATTGAACTCTTATTTTAACCTCATCAGGGAAGGGACTTACCTGAAATGCCACGTAGTGGTAATTGGATTATGAGCAAGTATAAGCGGACTGTGAATATCCGCTTTGACATATTCATAGGTATAAGGATAGACATTTAGAAGCATTCTTAAGAAAGTTTAGACTTTAACATCAGCAGAATCATAAAATAAGGAGGAATCGTCGTGAATGTAGAAGAGTATAAAAAGATTGTTGAAGCCAATAAAAATAATGGAGAAATAGGAGCAGAGCATAACGAGTTAAACAAAGTATGGACAAAGAATAGAAAGGGTAAGATGCCATATTTGCTTAAGGTATTTTTATTTTCCTTTCTCTATGCGATTGCGATATTGATTTTAATGTTTATTTTTGACGCAATAACAGAGGAATATAGTATATTGCTGATGGTACTTACAGTTATCGCATCTATCCCTATATTAATTGCATTTGGTAAGAAAAATATGAGTAATTTTATTACTTATATTTCATATGATGGCGACTTGTATCGCTTGATGTATACGAAACAAAATCTATCGTTTACGTCAGATGTATTACCAATTCAACTACTTGGTGCTGCTTTAACAATGTCTGGAGCAAATAAAGCGGTAAATAAAGCTGCCAATGCGGGAGTAGATATCGAGAAAACAATCAATATTATGAGCAATGATCCTAATACATGGCGTATTGATAGGATAAAGGAACTTAAAGTACATAAACATGGATTTAAAGCAAAGGTAGTCGTTACAATAGTAATGACGAATAAAACAAAATCCAAGAATATAAGCGTATTGGATGATTATATGGATTATTCTTCATTATTAGATACTGTTAAAAAGTTAAAGTAAACATATTATGAGAATATTTTGATTAAGATATTTTCTGATAGAATAGAATGCGGATAATTATAAATAACTTATTTCTAATTATAAAATAATTTATATTGCGAACATGACATACTGTTGTCGTGTTCGCAATGTTATTATATAGAAAGAAAAAGAGGGAAGA
>DPVV01000145.1:0-2047 GCA_003526525.1 Lachnoclostridium phytofermentans
CTACTGAGGGAACAATAAGTTTAGATGGAAAAAATATAAATGAATATTCGGACGCAGAATATATGTCATTTGTTTCATCGATTTTTCAGGACTTTGTTTTATTTGCTTTTACTGTTGAAGAAAATATAACATCATTTAATCATGCTGATTTTGATTATTTAGATCGAATAGCGTTTGAAACTGGTGTTTTTGATTTTATAAATAAACGACCGCATAAATACCGCACATTCATTTCAAATGCATATTCTAACGGCGGAGTAGACTTTTCGGGTGGAGAGCAACAGAAAATCGCCTTAGCAAGATCTGTGTATAAAAAAGATGCCTCATTATACATATTGGATGAGCCTACCTCAACTTATGATGCAGATGCCGAATATAAATTATATCAAAAGTACGAAGAACTTCTTGTTAACAAAACTTCTATATTTATCTCGCATCGTCTTTCAAGTTGCAAATTAAGTGATAGAGTCATTTTGCTCCAAGATGGATCGATTGTTGAAGATGGTTCGCATAAGGAGTTGATGGAAAAGGAAGGCGCGTATAAGCATATGTTTGAACTTCAATCACAACAATATCAAAAAGGGGTGAAGGTCTATGACTGAGGAACATTATAGATGTGCATCTGTGTTTACTTCAAAGAATATATTAGTGTGTAAGGATGGCGAATACTTTAGAGCGTCTATTGCAAATAAAATCAATGGGCAAGTGCTTGTTGGTGATTTCCTCTCTTGTGAAGAGTCTTATGGCCAACTGTATGTAACTGAAATAGTAAGGCGAAGAAACATGGTTGGCAGATTACAATCAGGCAGAATGCAGGGACTGGCTGCTAATGTTGATGTTGTTTTTATTGTTACAAGTGCGAACCAAGATTTCAATTTAGCGCGATTAGAGAGGTACTATATAATTGCAAAAGAGAGTAGAGCGAAGGTTTGCTTTGTATTGTCTAAGATTGACTTATCAGAAAAATACAATGAATTAGCATCTGCTATCACAAATAGATTTCCTAATTGTTTTATCGAAAAGACAAGCATCCAAAGCGGTGAAGTTGAATTGTTTGCTCATTGGGATGAAGGTGAAACCGCAGTTTTTCTTGGGAGTTCTGGCGTCGGAAAATCCTCTTTGATAAATTATATGTTGAGTGGGAATGTCATTAAGACAAAAGACATACGAGAAAACGATGGTCGTGGAAGGCATACAACGACTGCACGACATATGTATATTTTACCGAATAATCGTGTTGTAATTGACACTCCTGGATTGCGTAGTGTTGGTATTTCAGCTAAGGCCGACACACTTGATGAATTATTTCCAGAAATAAAAGAACTTGAAACAAAATGTAAATATAGAGACTGCTCGCACCAACGCGAGCCGGGGTGTGCTATTTGCCAAGCACTAGATAGCGATGAATTAGATTACGAACGTTATTTGCGTTATTTAAAGTTAGTAGGTGCCGAAGAACAAAGAGAAATCCTGAAAAAAGGTAAGGTGTATCAGAAAGAGCAACTACTCCATGAATATAAAGCCAAGGGCAGAAAAAGGAGAGGTGTCTGAGATTATGGAAGTATACAATGAAAGAATTGTAACATTTGTAATTTATAACGAGATCGCTTCTATACTGAACGACCTTGATTTTCCATGTTGTATCGTTAAAGGAAAACCGCTTTCAAAACAAGCATACAACGATTTTTTAACAAGAAAGAGCGGTGATGTCGATTTTCTGATGTCTAAAAAAAATATTGTTAACTTTGAAAGAGTATTGATAAAACACGGATTTACGAGCGCATCGAATGATCGCGCGAATAGAATACTTTGCCTCAGCTCTTCGCATCAAATCCCTTCTTATCAAAAATTAAAAGGAGGCATCCATATTGAAGCGGATATTAACTTTGATATTTTTTGGGGTGAATACAAAGGCAATCGAATAAACATTGATGAGTTCATTTTGGATGCTGTAGAGATGGATGTTTATGGATCTCAAATAAAAACTTTGCCGCCTTTAAAAGCAATGGTGCAGTTAATACTGCACCACTACAAAGAAATGAATTCT
>DPVV01000145.1:2105-4983 GCA_003526525.1 Lachnoclostridium phytofermentans
CTATTTATCATCTCTCAATACACGATTGTATTAAGCGTGATATGTTCAGGGATGTATACTACTTGTGGAAAAACAATTGTGATACCTTGTCATTAGAAAAACTATACTCAGTTGCTTGTGAATATGAAATAATCCAATATGTATATTACGTTTTACATTTTACATATGAAGTATTTCAAGACGTTGAACTATCAAGGTATGCCGATGTTTTCCGAACACCAGAGGGCGTAGAGCTTTTAGACTACTATGGCCTCTCTGAACAAGAACGAAAGCCTTGGCGATTTGACTTCAAAACAAGGCTAGATACAAAAAGCCTATATGAGTTGATTAAGGACGACTTAACACAAGAAGATTTAGAAAAGCTCGAACGTAATCATCGCATTTTCGGGTGAGCAAAATGAAGATACACCATACTGGCATTATTGTCGATGATTTGAAAAAGAATATAGAAATCTTTAGAGCGTTAGGTTACTCTATATCAACCGATATAGTCGTGGATGACATACAACACCTTAGAATCTGCTTCATGAGGAGTCAAGATGGAACGCAAATTATTGAATTGATTGAATCAAATGGGGATACATCATCAATACATAATTTTAAGAATGGTTATCATCACGTATGCTATGATGTCAGCGAATGTGACGATTTTATTGGCTATTTTAAAAAAATGAAAATAGGGAAAATATTCACGAAGCCCATTATTGCACCTGCACTGCATGGTAGACAAGTTATTTTTGCTTGTTTAAATAATGGAATGTTTGTAGAATTTATTTTAAGTAGGTGATTGCATGAATGAAGTATCTGTGGAATCAATTTTTGAAATCGTTAACATTAATATAGAAAATGCTACGATTGGTATTGAACAAGGAGATGACGACCTATCGCAGCTTGGGATGGATTCGATTTCTTTTATAAAAATTGTTGTTGCGTTAGAAGAAGCCTTTGAGATAGAGATTCCCGATGAGAAGTTACTTATCACCGAGATGGGAACTATAAATAAAATGTTTGAAGTTGTTTTGGTGGCCACTAACTCCATTGAGAAACAAGAGGAATTCATATGAAGCGAGAATCAAGTGATAATGTTTCTATTGCCATTGTTTCAAACATCATATTTGAACCGCATTTTATGCCTTTATTGAAATCTATTTTTGATAATGAAGAAGTAGATGTGCACCATATTCTCAACGATGAACACGTTGATGATGAATATCAAAAACAGCTTGTGGGTGCTGACATGATTGTTGTTTGGCTAAATTTCGAGCAACTGTTTCCTAATGTTTTGAACAGAATAGATTCTCAAATTACGTCAGAACAAAAAATGCTTGAGGAGAACATCGATTTATGTAATCGGTTGTATACTGATTTAACGGTGTACTCAAACGCTCAAATCCTTTGGTTCTCATTCGAGAACTATTATATTAAATCTCCCATTGTAATAGGTTATGGATATGACGCGTTAATTGATAAGGTTAACTTAAAATTGGGCGAATTACTGTCTGACAAAGCCACATTTATAAACCTGAAACGCCTCATTGCTGAGGTTGGAATATCCAATGCTTATGACCCCAGAAGCAAGTATCGCTGGAATGCACCCTATTCCAAATCGCTTATTGAAGTTGCCATAAAGGAAATTCACAAGCAATATCTCATTCAAAAAGGTATTACAAAAAAATGCCTCGTTTTAGATTGTGATAACGTCCTGTGGGGAGGCATTCTATCCGATGACGGCATAGAAAATCTAAAGCTCAGTGGCAGCAGTTTCGGAAGAGCTTATCAGGATTTTCAACGATTTGTTCTGTCGCTGTACAATCACGGTGTTATCCTTGCTGTTTGTAGTAAGAACGATTTATCCGATGTCACTACTGTGTTTCGCGAGCACAGCGAAATGATTCTCAAAGAAGAACACATTGCTTGCTTTCAAGTAAATTGGAACAATAAGCCCGACAATATCATGCGAATCGCTGAGAAGCTCGATATTGGCCTGGACAGCATAGCTTTTGTTGATGATTCACCCATTGAAATTGAAGCTGTAAAAGCAATGCTACCGGAAGTAACCACTATTCTCTATGAACGAGATACAGTATATGAGCAATTCTCCTGCCTCAATTTAAAAAATTATGTAAGTAGATCGGATGTTGAAAAGCGAAATGGAACTTACCACACCAATCAATCACGTAAGACGTTACAATCTCAATATGACAGCTATGCCGACTACATAAATGCTCTTGAAATCAAAATTGATATTCATGAAGCTATGCCGATTGAGTTCAACCGTATCTCGGAGCTTACGCAACGAACGAATAAATGCACCAATGGCAGACGTTATACTGTAGCGGAAATCAAAGATCGTGTTGCTTACGAAAATGTCAAACTTTATTCTCTTTTCGTTTCCGATCGTTTCTCTGATTTGGGGCTTGTCGGTGCTTTGGATGTTGATGGTGACATTCTTACCCTTTTCAGCCTATCCTGCCGGGTATTAGGGAGAGAGATTGAAGGTATGATGCTGAAATTCATTGCAGACAAGCATGAGATTACAAGCGTTGAATTTAAACCAACAGGTAAAAATGATGATATAAAAACACTCTTAGCGAAGGCATTCCCGAATGCTGTCTTAATCAACTACGAAAAATGCTAATCATGCGGGGTATCGCCAACTAATTTCGCTATTAATATGGTTCAGTGAATAAGGCATCCATGACGACTTGCAGAAATCGCCGTAAATGTATAACAGACAGGATTTTACTGTTGCCTGAAAACAGTCAAGAAGGATATTGATCAACTGTTGGAAGGCGACTTGCATAGCTTTTTGCTATGACTTTATTATACAAGGGGGATATACTTGAAAATTTTAAATATTGATTATCATATAAATAAT
>DPVV01000597.1 GCA_003526525.1 Lachnoclostridium phytofermentans
GTCAATCCCTAAGATTGTATATCAATATTGTAAACGATTCTTAGCGAGATTTCCATCTATTTTTCCAGCTCCTTAAAATTACATAATATAAGAATTACACATAATATCATTTTGTAATATAATTTTCACTTCTGCAATGGATTTAAAGAACGTAAAAACTCTTTTATAACGAATGCACCTTAAAAGTATGGAGGAATTCTTCCATGAATGGAAGCAAATCATTCCAACATTTAAGGTGCACTTTGTAAATGTTTTGATTTAAATTTTTTAATTAAATGTTTTGATTAAATTTTCTGATTAAATTTTTTGATTATAAACTTAATAAAAGAGTGTAAATAAATTTAACCTTTTCTCAGCATATTTTCATTTTATACTGCATTTCTTATCTATCATACTTTTTTCGCTCGATAATTTAAAACCATAGCAATTGTAAATGAAATGATTTCTACAATAGGCATCGAAATCCAGATACCGTTTGCTCCAATAAACAAAGGCAAGATTAATACAAATGCACTACTTAATATTAAACCTCGTAAAAGATTGATCCCCATTGCATATTGTGGTTTCATTGTAGCTTGGAAATAACCGCTTATAAAGATATTAAGGTTCATAAATAAAAATGCTAAAATATACATCCGAATAGCAGGAATTGATAATGACAATATTTCATCGGTAGCATGTACAAACAGTCCTGTAATAACTCCTGGGAATAAGGCTCCTAACGCAACTATAATCGTTCCTATTATTGTAGTAGTAATAAATCCTAAATGTTTTACTTCGTCCACACGTTTGTTTTTCCCTGCCCCAAAGTTAACTGCAAGTATTGGCTGTGATGCTTGTGCCACACCATTTGCTAAAGACATCACGATAAAAGAACTGTTTGCAATAATACTATAAACAGTGATACCGATGTCTCCAATGTATTTTACAAGTTGAATATTAAAGAGAAAAGTGACAACACCATTCGAGATTTCAATTAAAAAGCTAGCTAATCCGCTGGTTACCACCTTTCCAAATCGTTTCATTGAAAAGCCATGCTTCACTAGCTTTAACTGATTTGTCTTCTTAAAAAAGTGAACCACAAGGATTAAGCAAGTAATCGAACTTCCGATTACTGTAGCGATTGCTCCACCGAACATTCCCCAGTGAAATATATAAATAAAGATATAATCTAAAATGATATTAGTGATACCTCCTGTAACTACGCCAATCATCGATAAATTAGGATCTTTATCATTTCTTATAAAAGCCTGAAGTAAAGCAGAAAACATAAAGACAGGTGCTCCCGCCACTAATGTTCTTCCATACTCACTAGCGAGTGTAAATGTAACATTGGTTGCTCCTAGGAAATATAAGATCGGTTCAAATGCAAGTTGCATGATAATCAATAGAAATATAGATAAAAACGTTACCGATATTACCGAGGTTGTAAAATACTGTTTTCCAAGTAACGGATTATTACTGCCATTTGCAATTGACATTAAAACCGAACCGCCAACTCCAAATAATAAACCGGTACCAAAAAATAACGTAAAAAGTGGTAACACTATATTAAGAGCAGCAATTCCATCAGGACCTACTCCTTTACCTATCATAATAGAATCAGCAAGAATATAAATTGAGGTAACTAAGGTCGCACTTATTGATGGTAATAAGTAGCTGAAAAATAACTTTCTTGTTGAATCCTTTGTTAAATCTAAATGTTTCATTTCTATCTCCTTCATTTGTTACACTATGTAGAACGTATTTTCCTTTAAACTAAGTCCGCTCTAACAAAATAATTCATATCACAGCAAAAAACTGGATAATCCAGTCGGAGGTCTCCAACTATCTTATCCAGAATATAAAATCTTCATACTATTCGGCGAATGAGTTGCAATCTTAATATATCGATAGATTACTGTCACTTGCCTAAAAATAACATACAAGTTATATACAAGATATTTTTTATCACCTAGTCATTCTTTGAATCTTCCCTCGCCTGTAACTGTTCCAAAAACTGCTCTTCTTTTTTGCTTAAAACAGCTTCTTCTAACAATTCTGGACGATTCTTTAACGTTCTAATAATCGATTGTTCTCTACGCCATTTCTCGATGTTCGCATGATGACCAGACAACAAAACCTCAGGTACTTTTTGATCCATAAATACTTCTGGTCTGGTATACTGAGGATATTCCAATAAATTGTCCTGTAACGATTCAAATTCAGCGGAAATATTGTTATTTAATACCCCAGGAATTAATCTTGAAATCGCATCCATCATTACCATAACTGGAAGTTCTCCACCGGTAAGAATGTAATCTCCTATGGAAACATAATCAGTTACAATCTGATCTAACACACGTTCATCAATACCTTCGTAGTGCCCACACAGAAATACTAAATCATCTTCTTTCGCAAATTCCTCTGCCATTTTCTGATGAAATACTTTCCCTTGTGGTGTTAAATAGATAACACGAGGACGTCTGGTTTCGTTTTTCGTTTCAGAAACTATCTCATCCCGCATTTCCATAGTTTTTTCCTGAGCTAACACCTCGTTGTTATGATCAATCATCTTCATCACATGCTCATAAGTATGATAAACAGGCCCTGGTGCCATAACCATACCAGCGCCGCCACCATAAGGATAATCATCAACTCTGCGATGCTTGTCCTCTGAAAACTCTCTGATGTCGATTGCATTAATTGTAAGTAGCCCCTTTTCCATTGCACGACCAATAATACTGGTATTCATCGCTTGATGAATCATGTCAGGGAAAAGTGTCATTACATGATAATTCATATGGTATCCTCCAAGGTTGAAGTGTGAAAGAAAATTGTATGTTTATTCCACAAGTCCTGGAAGTAAATGTACCACTATTTTTCTCTCATTGATATCTATCTTTTTCACACAGTCATCGATATAAGGGATGAGAATTTCTTTTCCTTGTTTTGTTTTTATTACAAATACATCATTTGCCCCTGTTTGTAATACTTCGGTTAATTCACCTAGAGAACTTCCATCTTCCTCTTCTGCCTGTAATCCAATCAAATCGCAGATAAAGAACTCTCCTTCTGAAAGGTCTACTGCATTTTCTCTTGTAATAAGTAAATCCTTACCTTTGTATTTTTCGATATCATTTATATTATCAATGCCTTTGAATTTAAGAATGACAAATTGTTTAAAAAATTTAACATTCTCTATCTCTAGCTCTTTTTGTTCTTTTCCAGTATCAAGAATAACCATTTTTAATTTTTTAAAACGGTTCATATCATCTGTTGTTGGAAATACCTTAGCTTCCCCTTTAATACCATGAGTAGAAGAGATTACCCCAACTCGTAATAAATCTTCCATTTTTACCTCCGTTCCCATGCAGTCCCACTGCAGATAGACATCGTGCCACAGGTTTTAATAGCACAAAAGTAATCGTCTATCTTACTTCGTATTTTTCTAATAATAGTTTATACAAAAATATGAAAAAAACACAGCAAACCAATCAATTAGAATAGTTCTAACTGAATTAGCCTGCTGCGCACATTCTAAAGCTGTTACAACGTCCTTCCATCCGGTAAGGTGAAAGAATTCCGCTGATTACTGCAGTATCTCTACCACGACTTTCTTGTCATCCTTTGTTGCGGCAGCCTTCACTACGGTACGTATAGACTTGGCAATACGGCCTTGCTTGCCGATTACTTTCCCCATATCCTCCGGTGCAACCTTAAGTTCAACAATGATTGACTTGTCTGTTTCAGTTTCTGTGACAACAACTTCTTCCGGATGATCAACGAGTGACATAGCAATTACCTGAACTAATTCCTTCATTACTCTTCACCTCCGCTTATTTCACGATACCGGCTTTCTTGAAAAGTCTGTTGATAGTCTCAGTTGGTTGAGCACCATCTGCTAACCACTTCTTAGCTGCTTCCTCATCTACATTAAAAGCGCTAGGCTCCTGTGTAGGATCGTAAGTACCGATTTCCGCGATGAACTTACCATCTCTTGGAGATCTGGAATCAGCAACGATTACTCTATAGAAAGGAGCCTTTTTCTGACCCATTCTCTTTAATCTGATCTTTACTGCCATGTTACAATTCACCTCCTTAAAAAATTTATATAGTTCTGAGAAATGATACGAATATCAAATTCGTATTATTCTACATCATTTATAATTGAATTGTAAAATCTACGAGACATCATAAATCATACAAGTCAAAACTTCATTAAGCTACGTGAGATATCCCACAAATGTTACAGTCCAAATGGCATTCGGAATTTCTTCTTGCCTTTTCCTCCAAGCATACCAGAAAACTGTTTCATCATCTTACGAGTTTCACCGAATTGCTTCACTACACGGTTTACCTCACTAAGATCAACGCCAGCTCCATCTGCAATACGTTTCTTACGGGATGGATTAAGAAGGTCTGGATTACGACGTTCTTCCTTTGTCATCGAGTAAATGATGGCTTCAATGCTTTTTAGAGCATTTTCTCCTTCATCCCAGTCAATGTCTTTCATATTGGCTTTGCTTCCCATGCCACCCATACCACCTGGTAACATCTCAACCAATTTCTGAATTCCACCCATCTTCTTCATCTGTTGCATCTGGTCTAGATAATCGTTGAAATCAAATTCTGCTTTTTTGATTTTACGTTCTAGCTCTTTTGCCTTGTCTTCATCAATTTCTGCTTGAACTTTATCAATCAGGGTAAGCACATCACCCATGCCAAGGATTCTGCTCGCCATACGATCTGGGTAGAATTGTTCCAAATCAGAGAGCTTCTCTCCCATACCAATATATAGAATAGGTTTTCCGGTTACTGCGCGAATGGATAAAGCAGCACCACCACGGGTGTCACCATCGAGCTTTGTAAGAATTACTCCAGTTATACCAATTTTCTCATTAAAAGTTTCCGCTACATTTACAGCATCCTGACCCGTCATTGCATCAACTGTGAGGATTACGTGGTCGATATGAACATTTTCCTTTATTTCTATCAACTCATCCATCATATCTTCATCAATATGAAGACGACCGGCAGTATCGATAATTACGATATTATTTCCATTCTTTGTGGCATGCTCCATTGCTGCTTTTGCAATGTTCACAGGCTTATGATTCGTTCCCATAGCAAATACAGGAACTCCTTGTTTTTCACCATTAATCTGTAACTGGTCTACCGCAGCAGGACGATAAATATCACATGCTACTAATAATGGTTTCTTACCTTTTGCTTTAAATTTACCGGCAAGTTTTGCAATCGTCGTCGTTTTACCAGCACCCTGAAGACCACACATCATAATAACTGTGATTTCATTACCAGGCTTTAACGTAAGTTCGGTGGTCTCATCTCCCATGAGTTTGACCATCTCTTCATTAACGATCTTTATAACCATCTGGCCAGGAGTTAAGCTAGTCATAACTTCTTGACCAATCGCTCTTTCCTGTACTGAATTTACAAAGTTTTTAACAACCTTAAAGTTAACATCCGCTTCTAGAAGTGCCATCTTAACTTCTCGTAACGCTAGCTTAACGTCCGCCTCAGAAAGCTTCCCTTTGCCACGGAGGTTCTTAAACACATTTTGCAATTTTTCTGATAAGCTTTCAAATGCCATAATAACCTCAATTCTGGCGTCTTAGCGCCTACTGCGTCTTTAGCTTAAATTCATTTATAGATCATTGAGAATATCATCAGACAGCTGTTCAACTATGTTAATTTTACTTAAATCCTTTGTCTGCTTTATCTCTTCTGAAATTCGTTTTATTTGGTTTACTTTCTGCTTCGTAGAATTGAATTTCTCTACTAGTCGCAGCTTTTCTTCGTATTCTTTTAATTTTTTCGTACATCGCTTGATGATATCGTGTACACCTTGTCTGCTAAGTCCGGTATCATCTGCTATTTCACTTAACGAATAATCGTTTAGTATATAGTCTGAAAAAATCTGTTTCTTATGATCTCCGAGTAGTTCACCGTAGAAGTCAAATAACATGGACAAGGTGACAACTTCTTGTAAACGGTCATCTTCCCTCTTGGAGTTTTCCAAAACCATTTGTTTCTTGCCCTCCTTTGATAGTTACTTACCCGATGTTCAAATCCTATCTAAACCTAGAAAAGATTGAACTATCACTTGACTCATCGAATCGCCATCTGTAAAGTAATTTCCTTTACAGTTAGTTATTATAGAATAATTAAAAACGTTTGTCAAGTATTTTTCTTTACACTAAATAATTTTTTATTTGCATTAAATAATTTTATTTTTTTTACTAATATTTTTTTATTAAGCAAAAAACTTTTTATTTACTACCAAAAAACTTATTTAAGTCCTCTTTGATACCTACTTATGTACCGTAGGATGAATTACTCTGTGTTATTTATTTAAATACTCACGTAAATAAACAACATTTCCATCTGGATCATAGAAACTCATATTACAGGTACCCCAAGGTCTTATGGCAGGTTCTTCTTTGATTTTTGCTCCTAGTGCCTTCACCTTTTCATATTCTCTTTCTATATCTTCTACGGTAAAAGCAATACAGATGTTTTGATTTTTGTTATTTTTCACACTTCCATCATCATAGATTGTTAACATCGTTTCCTGTCCTATGATTGTCTGATGAATGGCATCGTTACTACTATTTTCAACCTCAAGTAATGCTTTATAAAAATCTGACATTCGAATCACTTGGTTGGTTAGTAATGAAACTTCTCCAAGCCTCATATAATTTCCGTCCCCTCCTTTTCGAATAGTCGTAAAACGAAATGCATTAACAATCTAATTATAACAAATATACCCCCTTATTCCAACTTACATTTTCCTTACGCTCATACCTGTTCAATATCAGTGTGAAAAATCTTGATTTTTCATACCACATTTCATTCCTGTTCAGCAGGCTGGATATTTACGCCGAGGACGATGCAGGCACAAATATCCGTGTGAAAAATCTTGATTTTTCACACTACATTCTTGACATTAAGATTGGTTCTGAGTAATCTATAAACAAAGGTCTACTAAGAGTAGCCATAGGAGGGAAACGATATGTCTGACAACAGATTGGCGAAGATTGACCACAAGGAGGATTCGCTATGGATAAGCTATTGTTTAGCCGTATCATAGTAGGTATCGCCATCATTTTGGCTGTTATCGTGGGCTTGGGATGTGTTATGAATCGTTTATCGAATGACAATTACAATGGAGAATTCACTCTTCAAGAAACACCTCAAAGATACGTTTTATCAGGCGGAAATTCGTTTGAAACTATGCCCACAGTGATACTTTACCAAAATGGGAATGCAAAACTTTCGCAGCCCCTAATCAGCAGTTACGCTCTTATTGGTATAGGCCACTATAAGGTAAACGGTGATGAACTTGTTGTTTCCTATGAAGATAACAAAGGTGTTACTTTTACCATTTCAAACGGTGGTAATACACTGACTGTTAAATCCGTAAACCTTGGCTTTGTCAAGGTCGGTGATACATACAAGTATCAGTCAAACTCCGACTACCTAAACATAGGAAGCAAAGTTGATGGTGAAATACTGACTTTAGATATACTGCGTGAACTTGCGAAAAAAGGTGCAGATTTAACGGCCGACGATTTTATAAAGTACACGCACGTTGACATTGACCCTGATTATCATGTCTTTGATATAGAAGGCGAATATATGCTAACAGTCATTAATGATGCTAATGGTAATATGACATGTACACTTGAATGTAATTCGAGTGGTGATATTTTCCCACTTCACTTAAATGGCTCAACAGGCTATGTGCTAGAAGATTATTTAGGGTTCTCCATAACCCCGAAATATCAACCATGTGAATGGGTAGATTACTATAGCAAAGCCGAAATGCCATGGGGGAAAAGTAATGATTTAACACTGCCATATTTCCTCGATGTGACATTTACTTGGACAGCTGGTGAGGTCATGGCCGGTGATCAAAAATTTATAATAGGTATACCCGTATGGAATGTATACTTGGCTGACCTCACAAACGATGGAATCCCAGAGTTTTGCGCGACTGTCAGTATGGGTTTTGGTGCTATTGACACACATATCGTTGTGTATGATTATGCTAACGATAAACAATATGTTTTAGAAGACAGAATGTATTATGACTACTATCTATCTTTGCAGGATGGACGGTTGATGGTGACGCAGACAAAGTATAACAGCAACAAGCCACTTGTATCAGGCGAGTTGCTTATAATAAACGGCGAACTTTACAGATTCGGTGAGCCAACGCTTAAAGATTTACCCGATGACTATGGGACTTACGACAAAAAAAACGACGCAATCCGCGATGGCGTATATATAAATGTCCATGGTGTAGAGATATATAATCAGCAGGTAGTGGACGATTTTTACAAGAGCGTTCACGCAGGAAGCGCGGCGTTTATGCGAACAATTGATTACACAGACGAGGGTGACCCGATAATCACCGATTACCAGTATGACGGATCGTTATTCACAGTTACGACTGACACCACTCGCGACCGTTTCGGCTTGCCAGATATTTATACAAAAACGTACAACTTTCTTATTCCATATGACCGCTATGAACCTGCAGGAATTCCAATACCGTATTTTTTGAGTAACGACAAAAATATCTACAAAGGTACGCAAGGCAGTGAGGGTGTAGAGCTAAAAAGTGAACTTGGCAGAATCCCTTCACCATCCGATAATGTTGAAAATCCGTAATCGGTTCTATCTGTTACAATATCATGGGATTGATAAAGTTACACCAAAGTGGAATTAATAAAGTTACACTATCACGGGAATAATAAAGATTGATAGCTTATGAGGTTCGAGATATAATGTATCATGAAATACTAATTCGTAGCTAAGAAAGGGAAGGTTATGATCGACTACTTTATAGAATTTTTTGAGAAATATGATTATCCGAAAGAAGCTATCAATGATTTACTCTCCGCTTATCAAACTTTGCTCTCCAATCAAGATGCTAATTCCATATTTCAATCCATAGTAAAGCAATATGAGGTGGATGATACATTTATTATTAAAGACAGTTATCCACAATTAGAAGAGGTTGCAAGAAAAACAGATCTCAGCCCTTATACCATATATCTTCTCTTCTTTCTTTCTCTATCCAAAATAATGAAAGAAAAATACATAGCAAAAAATTATTCCATTAAAATATTTTATAAGTCTATGGCCGATTTAAAGTATAAGATGCTGGAGTGTTATAAGTTACATAATATTTACGGGAACTGTGTTCCATGGTGGGAGGATGGATTTTTCCAATTAACCCGTATAGGTCTTGGACGTCTTCAGTATGAAATTGTTGAACACGATACCACTCTTGTTATTGGCGGTCATTTGATTTCCAAAGGAGATTCTGTAATAAATATGCACATTCCCTCAAGTGGTCCATTAACCGTACAAGATTGTATGGACTCCTTTGGCAAAGCTGCAGAGTTTTATAAGGAATATTTTAAAGAGCGCCCTACTGTGTTTGTATGCAACTCTTGGTTACTATTCCCTTATCACTTAGAGTTCCTTCCAAAGGATTCA
>DPVV01000596.1 GCA_003526525.1 Lachnoclostridium phytofermentans
GATGCTTCTCCATTGGATATCTTCAGGAATGAAGGAGGACCCTCAAAAAGTAATTCATCGGATTGGACTTCTTTTCGATGGAAATATTGCTTTATCTTTAGAAAGAAGTGCCAAATTAAATGATACTTGGTAAAACAAGAAAATCACTCTTTGCATTTATTCTTGTCATGAAAAACTAGACACTTGGGGGTAAATGTCTAAAAACCCAACAAATTAGTGGCGGTGTTCGACTTTCGAACACCGCTATTTCTTTGTCCATTGTGACTTCTTTTTAAAGTTGTTAAATTAGGGGAGAAGAGAAAATTACAACATTAAGAGGAGGAAGTTATATGTATTATAGCAGTGGTAATTATGAAGCATTCTCACGTCCAGTAAAACCAGAAGGTGCTGATCGT
The DNA here is from genome assembly GCA_003526525.1 of Lachnoclostridium phytofermentans. Taxonomy (GTDB): domain Bacteria; phylum Bacillota; class Clostridia; order Lachnospirales; family Lachnospiraceae; genus Lachnoclostridium. The sequence continues at coordinate 396 of DPVV01000596.1, forward strand.
AAATCAGCGTATTTAATTGGTTCTGGACTTGCATCTCTATCAGCAGCTTGCTTTTTGGTAAGAGATGGTCAGTTAAAAGGAGAACGTATACACATACTTGAAAAAGATAAACTACCTGGCGGTGCCTGCGATGGTTATCAATACCCTGAACGAGGCTTCGTTATGCGTGGTGGCCGAGAAATGGATAACCATTTTGAATGTATGTGGGATATCATGCGATCCATTCCTTCGATTGAAACAGAAGGTGTTAGTGTTTTAGATGAATACTATTGGTTGAATAAAAGTGACCCGAACTATTCCCTTATGCGTGCTACCATGAACCGTGGGGAAGATGCACATACGGATGGAAAGTTTGGTTTATCCGATAAAGGTGCTATGGAAATTATGCATCTCTTTTTCACACCAGATGAAGAGTTATTTGAGAAACGTATTGATGAATTATTCTCTAAGGAAGTATTAAACTCAAACTTTTGGATGTACTGGCGTACTATGTTCGCCTTTGAAAACTGGCACAGTGCCCTTGAAATGAAACGTTATATCCAACGTTACATTCATCACATCGGAGGCCTCCCAGACTTTAAAGCACTTCGTTTTACAAAGTACAATCAATATGAATCCTTAATCCTTCCAATGATTAAGTATCTGGAATCACATAATGTTCAGTTCCATTATGATACTCAGGTGGTAAATGTAGAATTTGATATACAAAGAGATAAAAAGCTTGCGAAGCGCATTCTTTGTATTCATGAGAATCAGGAAGAGTCCATTGATTTAAGTGAGGATGACCTTGTATTTATCAGCAATGGTGGCTGTGTTGAAAATTCTTCTTTGGGAGATCAGAATCATACAGCTGAGTATAATACCGAAATAAAAGCAGGCGGCGGCTGGGATATGTGGCGTAAGATTGCAGCACAGGATCCATCCTTTGGTAATCCAGATAAATTCTGTAGTGATCCAGAAAAAACGAATTGGATGTCTGCCACAGTAACTACCCTTGATGATAAAATTCCTCCTTATGTTCAAAACATCTGTAAGCGTGATCCATTTAGCGGTAAAGTTGTTACCGGTGGTATTGTTACAGCAACTGACTCAAACTGGCTTCTTAGCTGGACATTTAACCGCCAGCCACAGTTTAGAATTCAGCCAAAGAATCAATTAGTTGGTTGGATCTATGGATTATTTAGTGATGTACCAGGTAACTATGTGAAGAAAACAATGCGTGAATGTACTGGTAAGGAAATCTGTATGGAATGGTTATACCATATGGGAGTTCCAGAAAATCAAATTGAAGAGCTTGCAGAAAACAGTGCAAACACTGTTCCATGTATGATGCCTTATATCACTGCTTTCTTTATGCCACGTAACACAGGTGACCGTCCTTTGGTTGTTCCAGAAGGAAGTAAAAACTTTGCATTTATTGGACAGTTTGCTGAGACAAAACGTGATACCATATTTACAACCGAATACTCTGTACGTACCGGTATGGAAGCTGTTTATACCTTACTCAATGTAGACCGTGGTGTACCAGAAGTTTGGGGTAGCGTTTACGATATCCGTGACTTATTAAATGCAACCTATGAACTAACGGATAAAAAGAAGGTTACCGATGTTGATCTAGGTTTCAAGGGAAAAATGGCGCTAAAAGAAGCTCTCAAGAAGGTAAAGAATACTGAAATTGAAAAACTTCTTAAGGAATATAATGTAATCTAATTAGCATAGTTATTCAAAATGGGTACCCAGAAGCAAATGTGGAGTTCCTTTCAAGTATGTGGTAAAATAATATTAGATTTGAAATGTCGCAATGGACTTTGACCATGGACGAAAATGTTATGTGCAAAAGATATGCTGGAATATGGAAAGAGGTGTGTATTAGTGAAATTGCAGTTAGAAAGTAATGTTATTCGGCATTTGCTAAAAAATATGTATTTTATTAATGGTACAGCGTATGCAGGGAAATCTACAATGGTAAGGCTACTGTCCGAGAAGTATGATGGCATCCAATGTGGTGAAAATTATCACGACGAGTTAATGAGCGCAATAGATACTAAGCATCAGCCTAATCTGTCTTATTTTGAAACGATGACAAGTTGGCAAGAATTCATCGGAAGAACGCCAGAGGAATATGATGCTTGGATTGTAGGATGCGCCAGAGAAGCCACTGATTTAGAAATCGCCAAATTGATACAACTTTCAGCGCAGGATAGGAAAGTCTTTGTGGATACTAATATTCCGATTTCAATATTGAAAGAAATCGCAGACTATCATCATATAGCAATCATGCTTAGTCCGCAAAGTTTATCTGTAGAGCGTTTTTTTGACCGCGAGGACGAAGACAAGCAATTTATCTATCAGCAAATTCAGAAAGCGCAATATCCTATAAAAGCGATGGAGAACTACAAAAATTGTTTGGCAAAAGTGAATAGTCTGGAGCACTACAAAGAATATGAGGAGAGTGGGTTCTATACATATATTCGTAACGAGGATAGCACAATATCAAAAGCTATGGCTGAAATAGAGAAGCATTTCCTGCTACAGATATAAATTTTCCGGTTTGTAGGGCAGATTATAAACCAATAAAGCAACGAAAGCGTAGGAGAGCCAGATCCAGCGCCCTTGTCAATGACGAAATGAACGGCTAACTCCGTCATTGACAAAGCCGTCTGCTCCTATTTATGTGTCAATCAAGAGGGTAAAGCAACGAGTACTTTCGCCCCCTCTGTATTATGATGAAAGTCACGATATCCACAATTTCTACGATTTACCCTTATGCAATGTTAATTGTTTGCATTCTCCCTTTTCACATACCTTTGTTATTGTACCATTCTCAATCCAATATACTTCTCCATAAAAGGTTTCATCATGGTCATCGATAAGTACATACGAACCATCAACTAACGCATAAAATAGTTTTGCCTTACTATCTTCAAATGATATGTCTTCTAAAGCACGGAGTCCACCTATTGTTGCCTCTCTTAAATCTTGAAAATGAGGTAGAATTGATATCTTAGTCAAATCTAATCCATCTAGATATCTTTTATAATTCGTGTCTGTCACTTCTTCATCAAGTTCAGGCTGAGCATATACACGACCTGCACTATTCATGGAACCTGCACTGATACCAATAATTATTCCATTAAATTTATGAATAAGCTCTTTAAGATTTATCCTATGAAAAAACTCATTTTGTGTGGGAACATGTCCTCCAGCAAGCAAAAGAACATCATAGTCATAGATTATTTTTGCAAGTTTATCTTCATTTCTTCTATCACAGATATCAATTTTCGAGAGCGAAAATCCACTCATTGAAAATGCTTCTTTAAATATCGTAAGAAAACTGTCATTAATTAAAGTATTATCTGGGCTGGAGCTTATAATAAGGCACTTTGCATTCTCTGCCCAATATTTTTTTAAATTCACTAGAAA
>DPVV01000156.1:0-2500 GCA_003526525.1 Lachnoclostridium phytofermentans
TTTTAGTACCTTATACCGCATCAATCTATAATGGATTATCTCGTCTATTTGGTATGGCATTTGATATACCATATGAAATCTGTGTTATCGTAATGGCAACTTTGACTGGAGTGTATGTCATTTTAGGTGGTTATATGGCGACCGCGATCAATGATTTAATCCAAGGTATTATCATGCTTATTGGTATTGTAGCAATTATAGTAGCTGTCTTGAATCAAAAAGGTGGATTTCTTGACGCAATCTATCAACTTGCTACATTCAAAAGTGAAGCTACCGTGACACTTGGACAGCCTGGTGCATATACCTCTTTCTTTGGTCCAGACCCTATAAACCTACTTAGTGTAATAATTCTTACTTCATTAGGTACTTGGGGTCTACCACAGATGGTACATAAGTTTTATACAATTAAAGATGAAAAAGCAATTAAAACTGGAACAATAATTTCCACTTTATTTGCTGTTGTTGTATCTGGTGGTTGTTATTTTCTTGGAGGATTCTCACGCTTATTTGATAATGGAAGTATAAGAAATGCGGATGGTAACGTAATTTTTGATAGTATCATTCCTTATATGATATCCTTTTTACCAGATCTTTTGGTTGGTATCACAGTTGTATTAGTATTATCCGCATCGATGTCAACACTTTCTGCCCTTGTTTTAACCTCAAGTTCCACCTTAACTTTAGACTTTCTAAAAGAAACCTGTTTTAAGAGGATGACGACAAAAACTCAGCTAATTCTTATGAGAATCTTAATCGCAGTTTTCATTATCGTTTCCGTTGTACTAGCACTTGACCCTCCGAAATTCATAGCCGAGCTTATGGGTATCTCTTGGAGTGCTCTCGCTGGTTCCTTCCTTGCACCATTCCTATATGGTCTTTACTGGAAGGGAATTACAAAAGCAGGTGTCTGGTCAGCCTTTTTGGTTGGTGTCGGTGTAACTGTTACAAACTTAAAACTTGAGTTCTTCTCTTCTTCCATTGTCGCTGGCGCTTTTACCATGTTATTAAGTTTGGTTATAGTACCAATCGTAAGCTTAATAACACCAAAGTTATCAAAAACATCATTGCTTGATATGTTCTCATGTTACCAAGAAACTGTAATTGTTTCTAAAAAAGAATCTTTAGAAGAATAAACACTGTGACGAACGATATTTCCTTAGAGATATGAATTTATCTTTGAGACTTATCGTTCGTCGTGCTACATATAAAGCACAATCTGTTGATCGAAACTTGATTTTAATTCCGAACAATATACTACCTATGTACAAAAGAACTAAAACATAACGTCCTTTCTTAAATCAGTTACACGTCTTGCCTTACCTTCAAATCGCTGTAGACTTCCTGGAGCCACAAGTTTAATCGTAGCATCTAACCCTAGTACAGTCTTGAGCTGATTTCTTATCTTCTTTTCTAAACCATCTAATAAAGAATAAGAATCTAGCAAGGTATTATCAATAATTTCAACTTGAATCTCCATAGTATCCAAATGATTCATACGATCAACCGTTATCTGATAATGCGGGCCAATCTCAGGTATCTTTAACATGGCTTCTTCTATCTGAGATGGGAAGACATTGATACCTCGAATTACTAACATATCATCAGTACGACCATATAAATTTGCCATACGCACGGTGGTCCTGCCACACTTGCATGGTTCATACATTAGCATCGTTATATCACGAGTACGATACCGGATTAACGGAACCGCTTCTTTCGTAAGGCAGGTAACTACTAATTCCCCCTTCGACCCTGGAGGTAATACTTCTTCCGTATCCGGATCAATGATCTCTGGAATAAAGTGATCTTCGTTCATATGCATACCACAAAGATATTCACATTCTCCTGCAACACCAGGTCCACACAGCTCACTCATACCATAATTTTGAGTACAGAGAAAATCCTCGCCCCAAAGCTTATACATCTCCTGACGCATTGGTTCCGTCATACCTTCCCCACCAAATAATCCAATCTTTACGTTTAAATCTTTCTTAGGATCAATTCCCATCGAAAGTGCAACTTCTGCAATATGTAATGCATAAGAAGGTGTAGCTACTAATAGTGTCGTACCAAAATCTTGCATAAACATAATTTGCTTTTTGGTATTCCCAGATGAGGTCGGGCATACACTTGCTCCCATATTTTCTAAACCAAAATGCAATCCTAGTGCACCTGTAAACATTCCGTAACCAAAGCAAATCTGTGCTGTATCATCTTTTGTAGCACCACCCATACAAGCAATTCTTGATACATTATTCGTCCAAACTTCCATATCATTTTTGGTATATCCAACCACAGTTGGCTTTCCTGTTGTACCTGATGAGGCGTGAATACGAACTACTTCATTTTTGGGAACTGCAAACATTCCAAATGGATAGTTATCACGAAAATCCTGTTTTAAGGTAAATGGTAGCTTCTTTAAATCTTCTAACGATGTTACATCTTCTGGTATCAAGTCAACTGCAACCATTTTCTCATGGTAAAATGGTATCTTTTCGTC
>DPVV01000156.1:2552-3655 GCA_003526525.1 Lachnoclostridium phytofermentans
GTAGACACGTGCGACGGTTTCCTGAAGTCTTTTTAATTGGATTGCTTCTAACTCACTTCGGGACATTATTTCTTCTTTCGCCCAAATCATGTTGTATCCTCCAATACTTCCTTTCAAAATTTTTGGTGAACTACCGACCCTCTAAAACTAGTCAGCTTGTCCTTATGTGTCCTATACTTCTGACATCTTTTATTGCATCAAAGCTGTAATGCGTTAAACTACTATAATTATAAATTTTTTCCATACATTTGTCAATGGGAGGTCAGAAATCGAAAAAAGGGAAAAAAAAGGTGAAGAATTTTTTAAAAATAATGGAAATAAAGCAAGCTGTGTTTCATAAGATACACTGTAAACATTTATTGGAGGAACTCATATGAGTGATTTAACAGCTACAAACTGCGGCGGATGTGGAGATGGCTGCGGATGTGGAAGTGGATGCGGATGTGGCAGAGAATGTGGATGCGGAAATAATTGTGGCGGCGGCTTCTTTGGTGGCGGCTCATGCAGCTGGATTTTCATAATCATCATTTTATTCTGCTTCTGTGGTAACGGTTTTGGTGGTGGATGCGGCAATAGCTGTGGCGGCGGATGTGGCAGCGGCTGTGGCGACGGCTTCTTTGGTGGCGGATCATGCTGCTGGATTTTCATTATCATCATTCTTTTCTGCTGCTGTGGCAACGGATTTGGCTGCTAATTACATCTTGTAATTCCAGAAAAAAAAGCTGCTTAAAAGCAGCTTTTTTTCTGCCGTAAACATTCACAATCATATTCATATATAGAAGTCTCATCGAAATCACAACAAAAGCTATCATTTTGGTTATCTCGATTAAGGCATTTTTTCATTGCTTCCTCGCAACCACAAGGTTGCTTATTTTTTATTTCAAATTCTTCATCTTCTATTCTTTTTTGGCTAATGAAAACTCCTGGCATAAACATATTAAGTTGGTTAGGATTACAGTACCAATTCTCTCCTACTTGATAACTCATGGTTCTACTCCTTCCACTCTTTACTAACATCATATGACACAAAACGCAAAAGGTGCCATTATAAATGAACTATATTGTAGTTTTATCTTACAATTTAACCTCATTGCCACTACGTG
>DPVV01000155.1 GCA_003526525.1 Lachnoclostridium phytofermentans
TGAATTATTAATTGAAGATATCATGAAATCTTATTCTTCAATTCTAAACAAATCGCTCTTTTTAATGTGTGATTATCGTGAACAATCTTCTATCTCTATTCCACGTATTATGAACGAGTATCAGATTTTACCCGAACAATTAGCAATTCTTCCTCATTCCGTTCCATTTGAGACTGCCATACAGGAAGGTAGTGCAATTAATTTTATTTATAGTAATTATGATTGCGATGTGAACCATGTAAATTATACCTTTATGAAGGAGCTTAAGAGAACAACGAGGCTAATTTTACAAGGTGCTCAATTAAAAATGTGTACGATTGGAGGTAATAGGAATGAAGCGAAAGCAAATTGTTACGCGTTTTGAGAGAATGAGAAGAGTGAAATTTGTTTTATTTTCTTGTTTCATTGCTATTGTTTCGATGGTAATTGGTGCAGGCAGTATTTTTCTTTACTTAGAAAAGCAAAAAATAGACTCTGATAAGAGGATAGAGGAACGTAAAAAATATGTCTACCTTGCAAAGAATAATATCAATCCCGGTGAGATTTTGAGTGATGATAACCTTAAAAAGGTATACCTAGAGTGCAACATGCCGACAGAATATTACATAACAGAGGGGCAATTAGGAACTATGGCAATTATTCCAATTGAGGTTGATGTGCCAATATTAAGAACGATGTGTTCCAAAGGAGCATTTTCGGATGAACTTAGAGAAGTTGCTTGTGAGGTGGTAAGCTTAAGTGATAATTTGATGCAAAATGATTATGTAGACATTAGACTTCGATATCCTAACGGGGAAGATTATGTTGTATTATCGAAAAAAAGTGTTCATAACTTATCATCACTTGAAAGGCAAAAGCAAGGGGAAGAAACATGTTATCTTTGGTTAAAGGAAGAGGAAATTCTAAATTTTTCAGCTGCTATAGTGGATGCTTATCTGTACAGCGGTTCAAGCTTTTATACTGTAAAATATCTAGAACCACAATTGCAAGAAGCCTCAGCCGTTACTTATATTCCAAGACTAGAAACTCTAGATATGATCAAACAATATCCTGAAATTATAGGAACTGCCAAACTAACCTTAAAAGAAAGGTTGCGGAAAGAGTTAGAGAACCGCCTTCATTATTTTATTACCCAAGAAATACGTGAAATTGATTGGCCAATGGAAAAGGGATTAGGAGAGGAAAGAAAAGAGGATATCAATACAAATCCAAACGTAGATGCGAATTCATATGAAGGGACTGAGGAAACTGGGTGGGAGGAGATTCCATGATAGCTTTTGTTGGAAATGAAACATCTGATATTATGCTATATTTGGCGATAACTCTGAAGCAACAAAAAAGACGTGTCTTAATACTTGATGAAATGAGACGTGAAACGATTCCGTGTTTTTTGGAGGATGGATATGCAACTGATCAATATAAATATGAAGACGTTAAGAAAAGTATAGAACAACATAGAGAAATAGACTATTTGTTTGGATACAAGCTTTCTTCCTTTGATAGCAGCTGTTTTGAAAAATTAAAAGAGGAATATGATGATATTTTTCTAAGGGTAGAGCGAGAATATGATGAAACATGGGTTTCTCATTGCAAATCGATGCTATTTTTATCCGATTTGCAGAAGGACTCCGTAGAGTATTTAAAAATTATTTCTGAAATAAGGCAACCTGACATCATATTGTTGCGAAATATTATAAATTGTAAGATTAAGCCCAAATATGTTCTTCGGCAATTAAGAAAGAAGGAAAAACAAACAAAGATAATGCTTGTTCCATACCGGAATAAGGATAGGAGATATCAGATTGAAAATCAATATAATCATATGGTCCGATTTAATAAATTATCTTCTAAACTTCGGAGGGGGATACTAGAAATTCTTTATTTTTTAGTACCGGAGTTAGAAAAAAAGGAGATAAAGAAGGCCTTTGAGGTGGCAGGAAAGGGGATTTAGTTATGAAAGTTTTATTTTGGAGTAATACGCGTGGACAGGCAGGAACAAGTGCCAATATGATAGCAGTAGCGATGATGAACGATTTACTTTATCAGAAAAAAAGCATATTATTGCAAACGCATTTTGACTTAAATCAACTTGAGGCTTGGCTGTTAGAAAGAAAGAAACGTGAGTTAGTTTGTGATTATCGAGTTGGAATTGACCAATTGATTCAAGGTATATTATCTGGAATGAATACGAGGCAGTTGCTTATGGATTGCTGCTTATCCGTAACAGAAGAATGTATTGATTTTCTACCTGGTACAAATGCAAAACATCGAGAAGTATATGAACAAGGATTACAGGAGGCCTATCATACGATACTAAATCTTGCACAACAGTGTTATGAAGATGTGTTTATTGATGCATGTACAGGAATGAATCCATTTATGGAGAAACTATGGGATGAGGCGGATTATGTTGTTGTTTGTTTAAGTCAAAATATTAGAATACTGAATGACTTTTTTCAGAACTATACTTATGATCGAAAGAAGACTCTATTCTTAATTGGTAATTATGATAAGCGCTCAGAGCTAAATCTAAAGAATCTTTTCAAACGTTATAAATCATTAAACTATCAAAATACCATGGTTATCCCTTATAATGTTGAATTTCGTGATGCGATGTCTTTAGCAAAAATAAAAGATTTTTTCTATCAAAACATCCACTGTGATAAAGAGGATAGTAATTTTGAATTTATTGATCAAGTGAAAGGATTTGCTTCCCTTTTATATCGCTTATCTGAAGAAAAACAGTTAAAGATACCGGATGAATACCATAATCGGACTGCATTAGGAGGAGCTTCTAGTGTTCTTTAATCTTTTATTATTTGGTGTATTACTAGTACTTCTTATCATCTTTATACTATTCATTTGTTATGATGGAAGGAGTAAGGAAGAAAAGAGGGTGGAGGACAACCCTTATCAGTTGTCAAACCTTCAGGGTAAATTAAAGCAGTATTTTTATGATAATGTTAATGAAGAGTTTCACTCTAAACATCTAACGAGACAGGAATTACAAAAACTGAAGCATCAGAAAATATATCTTCGTAAAGCGTTACACGAATGCAACGTAGGATCTGCTGTTGCAAAACGTTTTGTGAAGGAGCAAATCAAAGAGTGGTTACAAAGTGCCAACAAGATAACCCCTGAGAACATTAATTTTGTACTTCCTTTTCACGATGTAATAGCTTTAAGCTGCCAAGACAAATTTGAAATTTTATTATATTATTATAAGACTGAATATGGAGCAGAGGCATTTTATAAATTATTAACGGACTATAATTTGTGGAATCCAAAACAGGGAGAGGATACTCCATACGAGATCACACAAGACCAGATACATAGAATATTTGATATTGCGGGTATTCGTCTTAGTTTTACGGATAAGTTAGAAATCATTGCTCAGAGATTATATCAGAATTATAAGGGGCATGGACCTGTGGATGAACTAAGGGACATGAATATTGATGGAGTCTCTGGCGGGGTATCGGGTTCTTTATCAGAAAAGGTTGACGGGATGATGAGAGATGCTACGGATGGAAACACAAATTTTAAGAATAGCATTTGGGTATTCTTTCGTGGGCTTATGATTCATCTAAGTTTTCTCTCCTTCTCGTCAGAAGGAGAGCTTCAAAAAATATGTCGAAACATCTATCGTTATGGAAAGCCTGGGCAATTATCTGCGGTTCGGGGGTATATTGTTAATGAAATGATGGATGGCTCACGTGTTGTTGTCGTTCGGCCGCCATTTGCAGAAAGTTGGTCATTTTTTGTTCGAAAGTTTGACTACCTGGGAGTATCAAAGTTAACTGAATTAATAACAGATGTTGATGCGTCTCTTGTAATAACTTTATTACGCCTTTTGATAAGAGGGGAGCAGGTAATTGGTATTACAGGAGAGCAAGGCTCTGGTAAAACAACATTATTAAAATCATTGATTCAATTTATACCTCCGGCCTATACTCTTCGTGTGCAAGAGTTAGTCTTTGAGTTACATCTTAGAGAAATATACCCGGAACGAAATATAGTAAGTTTTAGAGAAACGGCAGAAATCCAAGGTAGGGAAGGGCTAGATTTGCAAAAGAAAACCGATGGAACGGTGAATATCATTGGAGAGGTGGCAAGTGCACCAGTAGCTAGCTGGTTAGTTATGGTTTCACAAGTAGCAAGTAAATATACCATATTTACTCATCATGCAAAGACAACGAAGCATCTAGTTATGGCACTACGAAATGATCTAATGATAACTGGGGCTTTTCAGAATGAACATGCCGCACAGATGCAGGTAAAAGCCTCTATCCGATTTGATGTTCACGTGGCAAAAGATAATAATGGGCATCGGTATATTGAACGGATCACAGAAATTGAACCGAATATTCATGAGGATGAGATTACTGTTAGGGATATTATAAGATGTGAAAGCGGTAAATACCTCTTGGTACAGCCAGTAAGTGAAGCAACGAAAGAAGAGGTATTTACTCACCTATCAACAGAGGAGAAAGATGCTTATTTGCAGCTATTTCAATTGAAGGGGGAGGGTGGTAATGAGAATTGTTCATAAGGGAAAAAAGGAAATTCTAACTGCAATTATACTCTATACCCTCTTACTAACGATTCTAACTATTTTTAATATTCCATTTTCTCTCTATTATTTTAGTGTGATAGCGGTTTTGTTATTTGTGCTTCACATGGAGACTTACTGGAAGAAGGAGAATAGACTCTTTGAAAAGCAGTTGCTAGAGCTTGATTGGTTGCTTTCAGAAGTTAGGCACCGATACTATGTCCATGGAATGGTAGATGAAGCGGTCCAGGAGGCTTATGAAGTTTGTAAAACCCCTGGGCTAAAAGAGAAAATCTATGCTATTTATGAAGCTCTATGCTCTGTAGATATGAATTTAGCAAAGGAAAGATTCAAACATATGAATCAAAATCGCTACTTTCGAATGTTTTTGACATTAAGTCTTATGGTAATGGAATTTGGAGATAAAACGGTAGAAGGTCAATCTCTTTATTTAAGAAACCTAAAGCGTCTGCGAGAAGAGATACACATCGAATTAAAAAATAATCAGACGCTAAAACATCATTTTTCTGGATTAACATTTCTTATTGTTGTACCTATAACTACGCTAGGAGCAATCGAATCCTGGGGACTTAGTAATTTACCAGAGTTATCTTCCTATTACGAAGGAGCATATCGTATTCTATTTTATGCGTTTCTTTTTATTCTAACAGTTGGCTTATATTATCTGTTTTTTCTTCTTAAGACACCAATCAAAGTGATTAGTAAACAGCATCCATGGCTTAAACTAGTATCGAAATATAATATATTTGTTAGATACTGCAGAAATTATGAACATTTCTTTCCGAGGAATTTTGAGAAACTAAGAATATCTTTAATCCAAGTTGGGGAGACCATGGATATTTCTGAGTTTCTATGTAAGCGAATTATCTGTGGTTTTCTAGGATTTTCTTTTTCTTTTCTATGGACCTCAATTTTCTTGATGCATCTATGGAAGAACAAAATTATTTTTTTAGTATTGCTGTCTTCCATTCTATGTTTCTATCTTCCAGTTTGGGTTTTAAAATACCGAGTGCGCCTTGCTAAGGTCTATATGGAGGATGAGGTTTTTCAATTTCAAGCGATTCTCATGATGGTAATGTATATGGATCGTATCTCAACTTTTGAGTTACTTGAGATTATGGAGGACTTCTCTATTATATTTAAAAAACAGTTACGTCAATGCTTATTAGACTATGATGTAGGACAAAAGGAAGCCTTACACCAATTAAAAGAAAATACATATTGTGTAGCATTTCATAAATTGGTAGATAACTTGATTATGTGTGATGACATTGGAGTAACAAAAGCTTTGGATGAGGTTGCATTAGAGATTCAATTTTATAGTGAGAGAAGACAGCAGCAAACAAATTATCAATTAGAACAAAAAGGAATTCTGTGTAGGTTTTTATCGTTTCTACCTTTGGTAACAACAATTGCGCTGTATCTTATCTTACCTTTTGTTACTGTCAGTTTATCGAAGCTTATGGAAATTAGTGAGGCGATAGCAAATGGAAAGTAAGAGATTATGGAAAGAAGGAGACTATGGAAAGTGCAATAAAGGGATTACTGATGGCAGCAGGTGTTGTCTTGACGTGCATTGTAATTGGAATTGGATTTTATATGGCTAGAGAAGCCAAGTCAACTGCAATGTCATCTGCAGAAAGTTTATCAGATTTTAAGCGGGAGATTTCAGAGAAAGATATCAATCGATTTGACGATAGAGAAGTGACTGGAAGCGATGTTGTAAATTTTACTAGGAAGGAGTTAAGGAAATATAAGAGTGGACAAGAAGCACCAGTTACAGTAAAGATATCTACTTCCTCAGGAAATTACACATACGAGAATAACACTACGCTGAAGGAATTAAGGGAAATAACCAGTGTACGATATGTTAATCCGCTTGCAATGTTTCAAGGAAAGGTTGTTCGCGATGATAATGATGTAATTATAAGAGTTGAGTTTACGCAGAAGTGAAGTGTGAAGTGTGAAGAGAATTTCTAAGGCGCCAAAGGACGCCGCCTAAGAAATTCTAAAACTTCACACTGGAAGAATAAAAATGAAATCCATTGGAATTTCATTTTTATTCTTCCGGCCTACTGAGCGGACATGTTTTCAAGCTACTGAGCAGGCATGTGCAATGTGAAGAGAATTTCTAAGACGCCAAAAGACGTCGCCTAATAAATTTTAAAACTTCACGCTAGCATGAAGTCTATGAAACAACATGGGAGTTAGTGTGAAAAATTAAGTTGGAGGTTACTTTCTATGGTAAGACAACTACAAAAGAGGGTAAGAAGGAAGCGGGGGCCAGCATTATATATTAAGCTAACAATACTTCTTATTATATTGATTGCGGTAATTGTCCTATTTATGAATTTTCGTCTAGAAAATGTTATCGTAGAAGGTACTACACGGTATACAGAAGAAGAAATAAAAAATCGATTAATAACGGAAAAGACGGATCAAATTACCTTGTTTTATTATCTTAGACAACGTTTTAGTGAACCTGTTACGATACCTTTTGTGGAAAAAGTAGTGGTTTCTATGGAAAATCGCAATACGATTCATGTCACTGTATATGAAAAGCGGGTAGTGGGCTGTGTTGAAATGATGGGCAGCTACTTGTATTTTGACAAGGATGGTATTGTAGTGGAAAGTACAAGAGATAAATTAGAAGACATTCCGCAAGTCACAGGGCTTAAATTTAATAAACTAGTATTACATGAAAAGCTTGAGGTTCAAAAAGAAGGTTTATTTGAAACAATCTTAAATGTTACGAAACTGATTAAGAAGAATGAATTACCAATTGATGCGATGAGATTTAATTCTGATTATGAATTAACCTTAATCTCAGGTGATGTTCAAGTCTTATTAGGACGAAAAGACTTCTATGATGAGCAACTAGCAGCTCTTAAATATATACTGGAAGCTGCTGGAGATAAAAAGCAAAGTATAGATATGAAAAACTATAGCAAGAATAACAAAAAAATAATTTCAAAACCGTTAAATTAGATGCATTTTTGTATAAAAATTGTAAATACTACTTGATATTTTCTTAATTTATAGATATTATATAGTATAGAATGATTATATTAGATGCAGTATGACACAATATGTTGTACTTTAAAAATTCAGCAGGAAAAACATCAATCTGCAGTACGTGACTTTAAGTCACTATGATGAAAATAGAAGGATGATGAAAAAGGAGGAACTACCTTGCTTGAGATAAGAATGAATGAATCGGATTCTGCTGCAAAGATACTTGTAATTGGAGTTGGTGGAGCAGGTAATAATGCGGTGAACCGTATGATTGAAGAAAATATATTGGGTGTTGAATTTGTTTGTGTAAATACGGACAAGCAGCATTTAAAAAATTGTAAGGCTCCTCAATGTGTACAAATTGGTGAGAAACTTACCAAAGGACTTGGAGCTGGAGCACAGCCTGAGGTTGGTGAAAAGGCGGCAGAGGAAAGTAGAGAAGAATTAACCGAAATTATCAAAGGTTCCGATATGGTATTCGTGACCTGCGGAATGGGTGGTGGTACTGGAACAGGTGCTGCACCAGTTGTTGCCTCTATTGCAAAAAGCATGGGAATTCTTACAGTAGGTATTGTTACAAAGCCTTTTAAGTTTGAAGCAAAACAACGTATGAATAATGCGGTGAACGGCATAGAGAAGTTAAAAGAAAGTGTTGATACTTTAATCGTCATTCCAAATGATAAATTATTAGAAATAGTTGACAGACGTACTACAATGCCAGATGCTTTAAGAAAAGCAGATGAGGTATTGCAACAGGGTGTTCAGGGTATCACAGACCTTATTAATGTACCAGGACTTATTAATCTTGACTTTGCTGACGTTCAGACAGTTATGAAAGATAAGGGTATCGCACACATCGGAATTGGTATTGCTACAGGTGATGATAAGTGTACTGAAGCTGTAAAACAGGCTATTACAAGTCCACTATTAGAAACTACCATTGAAGGCGCTAGTCATGTAATTATCAATATATCTGGTGATCTTAGTCTTATCGAAGCGAATGAAGCTGCAACATTTGTTCAGGAACTTGCTGGAGATAGTGCAAATATTATCTTTGGTGCGATGTATGATGAATCAGTACCAGATCAGGCTGTCATTACAGTTATTGCAACAGGTCTTGAGGAAAAAGGAAGTAAGAATCAAGTAAAGACTCCAAGCTTTATGAGAAATGATGCACCAACTACAAATAAAGTAGGGATTGCATCAGGAACACTGCCTACATATAATAAGCCAGTGACTACTCCGCAGACAAATACTAACACAAATAGTTATGTGAGACCACCACAACCAAACAATTATGCATCTCAAAGTTTTGGACAAGTTAGTAATTCAACTCAAGAATCAGGTGGAATTAAGATACCTGAGTTCTTACAAAAAAATAGAAATAAATAATTTGCATTGTGCATGTCATACATTTAGAAATTTGCCTTTTAAGCGACAATATATTACGGTCGCTTAAAAGGCTTTTTTGCGCTTTATTCCAATTATTTATTCATCTTGACTTTGAAAGACGAATAATATCGAAAGTTAAAAAATATGGGAAATGAATTCTTTGTGATAAATACCACATTACAACAAAATATTCCAAGCATATTCGGTATAATAATACCAGTAAATGGAGGCGAGGTGAACATTGCAACTCGAAGTATATATCGATGTACTCTTTTTTATTAACTTTATAATGGATCTGGTATTATTAATCATTGTGAAAAGGTTGCGCCACCAAGAAGGAAAAATAACTCGTTTATTTCTTGGTTCTATTGCTGGTGCCGTACTATCTTGCTTGGTCAATATATATTTTATGTCAGATATTTTACTATATCTGCTCATAGGTTATGGATTGACTGGCTTTCTTATGACTATGATTACTTTTGGAGTCCGAAATAAGCGTGCATTTATAAGTAATTATCTTGTATTACTAATTACCACATTTGTTCTTGGAGGAATGGTAAATTCACTTTATTTAAATACCCAAACAAGAAATTACTTAAATCTCATGTATCAAGAGTTATTACAAGGAGAGAAGAGAACTACTACGATTGTCATTATCACAATCATTACTTTGTTGCTTTTTAGCTTCGCTTGTATGATATGGAGGCAAAATAGAAAGAAGGAAGAAGAGTTGTACTCGGTAGAGCTCTACATAGAGGATGAGCCTATTTTGTGCAAGGGATTAATGGATACAGGGAACTCGTTAAGAGATCCGGTTTCCGGAAAACCAGTAATAGTCGTGGATGAAAGACTATTAGAGAAGGAAATGAATCAATTAAAGGAATTACATCCAAATCGTATTCGCGTTATTCCGTTTAGTTCTGTTGGTAAACATAATGGACTTTTATTTGGAATCCGATTGAAGAAGATTATTATAAGTAATTCAAATGACTGTATCTGTAATCATGAAGTTGTTGCTGCTTTGTCAAATCAAGGATTTGCAAATCGTGAGGCCTACCAGGTATTGCTACATACAGATCTTTTAGGAATTATAGGTGGACAGGAAAGTCAAATGGGAAAATGAGAAGGGAGCTTGCCAAATGCTGTTAAAAATTACAATCCAAAATAAATTTCAGTTCCGTATGATACCAAGTTTTCGTGAGTTATTCTTGAAGAA